>CAYZTE010000044.1:0-16201 GCA_964481225.1 uncultured archaeon
AACGACGATGAGTCGTGCCAATCCACTAATAATCCCAGCGAGTGGAAGGGAAGAAGTTTTATAATGACTTTAGCAGAAAAAGAAACTCTTAAAATTATTGGTGCATCCTGCATAGGTGTTGAGGCTTCAGAATTAATTGCAGAACTAGCTCTGGCCATAAAACATGGTCTAACAGTCCACGATGTTGCATCAACCATCCATTGTCATCCGACTGTGTCTGAATTAGTCCTTGAAGGGTGTGAAGCGGTAGTTGGCAAAGCAATTCATAGGAAAGGGAGACCGATTCATCAATAAATAAAATCTTTCTCTACTTTTTGCTTACCTTTATTTCATATTTGGGAATAAAATTTCATTCTTTTCTAATTTTGTTCGGTATACTGTTATTAAGTTCTTGCTTTTCAAGAAGTTTAAATACATCTAATTTTACTAACTTTATGTTTTATTTAAATGCTTCATTCGATATCGACTTAAAGAAATATAAAGAAGTAACATGCTTCGTCAAGTTTTTATCCTTAAAGGTAATGAAATTTTTTATCAGAGAATGTATGGAAATGCTATAAAAAATCCTGAAATTGAGGATCTTAGCTTTAAAATTATAGCGGAAGCTAAAAGGAAGCTTGGTAAAACAACCGGTTATTTTGATTATATTAAGTATAGAATAGCGTATGATGTTGAACTTGAATATAATTTAACTTTTATCTTTATCACGGGTTTGATGGATGATTTTTATAGATTAATTAAAATACAATTAGCTAATTTTAAAAATCAATTCTTAAGTCATTTTGGAGAGGAATTAAAGAAAAAAAATTTAGAAGGCTTAGATTTTAAAGGAATTAATGTAATGCTTGATGAAATGCATAGAAATTTAAAACCTAAAATTGCAGTTGTAGGTTTTGCTGGAGTTGGTAAAACAACCATTAAAAAACTAATAAAAATGGATGAAATTCCTCTTTTACATGTTCCTACTATTACAGGGGATATCGCTACAATTAAAATTGGGAAATTATTTTTCCGGTTATTTGATTTTGCTGGACAAGAACAATTCAAATATCTTTGGAAAACTTTCATTAAGGAAAGCGATGCAGTGCTCGTTGTTACAGATTCTACGATAAAAAATGTAGAAAAAAGCAAGTTTTTTTTAGATTTAAAAACTAAAGAAGTTCCTCACGCTCGAGCTACCATTATTGGAAATAAACAGGATTTACCGAATGCGATGAGCGTTGAAGAAATAGAAGCTTTCACTGGTTTAAAAACATATCCAATGGTTGCGAACAGAAAGGAAAACCGGAATAAAATGATTCGAATCATAGCAGATGTATTAGATATGAGTACAGAAAATTCTCCATTATTAGCTGAATTGTTTGAAAGTACAGACTTAAGTTATGAAACGCTATTTGGAATAGGGGAAAAATCTGCTGTAAGTGAAGAATTGGCAACAACAGAAAACCAGCTTGCTTTAACTACTGGACAAACTGAAAATGATGCAGAAATTAGTAATATGAAAGAACGTATTGGCCAAATAATTTCCCAAAGTATGGAAGTAAAACCACTCATATTAAAAAAAGAGTATGCAAAACAAGAAAAAATTAAATTTCCTATCGAGAATGCATTAATAACTTCTGAACTATATAATGAATTATTAAATAACAACTCATTTACCTTAGATGAAATCTTAAGCATTTTATTTACTATTTCTAATTGTGTTTTTCTTACAAAAACTAATCCAGAAGAATTCCCGAAATTTGGAACTTTTCTAAAGCAATTTAAAATGGATATTTTCAACTCTAAAGAAATTAGTACAATTCGAAAGTATTACTCAAAAGTTTTAAAGCAGATTAAAACTTGAAATTATAAGTCAAGGAAACCAATTTGTAACGAAAAAAAATCCCCAATTAATTATTCCACCTATTAATAGGGCAATACCTATCTCGAGAAGGGATATTTGTAAAGCATATTTCCAATTTGTTTCCTTAGCTATTAAAACAATTGTTGCAAAACAAGGGATATAAAGCATTGTGACTAAACTAAAAACAATCATTTGGATTGGAGTAATTAATTCTAAGAGAGTTAAGCCCATAGAATTTGCTAATAAAGCTAAAAGAACTAATGTTAATTCTTTCCGTAGGATTCCATATAGTAGAAAGATGCCAGTAATTAATGGTAATCCCAACCAATAGACTGTTATTGGTGACAGAAGAAAGTTGACAGGATCTAATAATCGAAAAATTAATAATATCTCTAATAAAATTCCCGTTAATATTATGATAGGTATTGCTTTATAGATGAATTCTTTTGTCCTTCCCCACGTTTGTTTTAAAATTACGTCATAATTTGGAACACGATACTCATGCATTTCCATAATTAATTCAGTACATTGACCTGGCATGATCTTATTCAATATTTTGCCAATAATTATTATTACACCAAAATTTATAGCAAACAATATAAAAACCCAAGTCATTCCAACATACCTTCCTACTAAGCCTAAAACTACTGTCATTACAGCGGCACATGGAATTAAAGAAGTCAAAGCAATAGAAATTTTCTTTTCTCGTTCTGTTTCCATGATCCTACATCCCGTACACGCAGGAACATTACATCCAAATCCTAATATCATTGGGATTATTGTTTTTCCATGAACGCCTAAGAAATGCATGAATCGATCCATGAGAAATGCGGCTCGTGGTAAATATCCAGAATCTTGTAAAAATTCAATAATTAAAAAGAAAGGAATCACATACACTAAAACACCACTTAATGCTCCAAAAGTCCCTCCTATACCACCCTCCCAGAATATTTTAACCCCTAAATCATCCTCGCCATAGATTTTATAAACATAATTGCTTAGAAACTCAAACATTTTTTCTATGAGTGCGCTAAAGAAATCTCCAATAAGAAATGTAAAAAAATAAATCCCAAAAAGGACTAAAGTTAAAATAATATAACCCCAAAAAGAATGAGTAGTTAAATGATCCAGCTTTTCTACCCAAGCGAGTTTGTGTTCACCAATAGCTTTAACAATAACGACTTGTTCAATAATTTTATTAATATTGGTATAAATTTCAGAAGATATTATTGTGTTGATATCTTCCCCGTGATATTCTTCTAGTTCTTTTCGAAATTTATCTGCCAAATCAATTATCTGGTTGGTTTTCTCGTTATCCTTGAAAAGTTTGATGATTTCTTCATCATTTTCTAAAATCTTAATAGCTAAAAATCGTGAGGGATAATTACAATTTGAAAAATAATCTAAAAAAGTATCAATATTTTCAATTAAATCTTTTATTTTAGTCTCAACTTCTTTTCCATAAGTTAGTATAGAAGACAAACCGGGAAATTGAAAACTTTTTTTAATTGAAATATTCTCTTTAACCTTTTTCTTATTATGGGATAACTGCTCATAAATTTTTTTACCTTCTTTAACATAATGCGAGCTAGGTTGTTGATAAACAATCAATTCTATTGCTTCTTCAAGTAATTGGTGTACTCCAATACCATGAACAGCTACAACAGGAATAACAGGTAATTTGAAGATCTCTTCTAATTTTTTAAAGTCTAGCATTAGATTTCTTTTTCGTAATATATCCATTTGATTAAAAGCTAATATAATTGGAACTTTTAACTCTAATAATTGGAATGTGAAGAATAAATTACGTTCAAGATTGGTAGCATCAATTACATTAATGATGATATCAACTTCTTCTGAAACTATATATTCTCTGCTGATAATCTCTTCCAATGAATAGGTCGAAAGGGAATAAATTCCAGGCAAATCTACGATATTAAATCGATATCCTAAGAAATTCAAATTTCCTTCCATTTTTTCTACTGTTTTTCCGGGCCAATTTCCAATTGTTTGAGAAAGCCCTGTAAGTTGATTAAATATAACTGATTTTCCAACATTTGCGTTACCAGCTAAAGCAATATTAATGGTACCTTTATACTTTTCATTTTTTTTATTCTGCTTTCTCACAGATTTATGAATCCACATTTCTCTTTTCAAAAAAAAAAATTTTTTAAGAAAATTTATGAAATTTCAAATTTTTAAAAAAAACTAGAATTAATAAGAATCTTCAGTTTTTACCAATATTTTAGCAGCTAAACCTCTACCAATAACTAATGTCGATCCTTTCACTATTATCTTAATAGGGCCTCGAAATGGAGCAGAATTCTTTTTAATAATTATAACTCCAGGTATGATTCCTAAATGAGCTAGTCTTCTTTTGGCATGATAACCTGCATTAACTCTTAATACTTTAAGTTTTTCTCCGACTCGACATTCAATTAAACGTTTTGTTATATGCATAAACATATCTTTACTTCTATTTGAAAGTGAATTTCTTGTTTGTGATCTTAAGATGTTCTTTTTTATTGGAAAAAAAAATTATTAATCTTTATTATCATAAAATGATTCTTCATATTTAAGATTATTAGTTATACCTAAAATAAAAAACTTTTTCTTTAATTTTTTATGGTTATTCATAGATTAAATAAAATTTTAAAACCAAAAACCATTATTGAAATTTTTTAATTTAATAAAATTTAAAATGCGGCGATTTATTACTGTACATTATTGTAAGCAAGGGATAATTTGGTACTTAAATGATTGAATTGAATAATGATTCATAATAAAATCTTTCCTAGTTATGTTTAATTTAAAGGAGAGGGATATTGAATAATTATTCATTAAATTTAAATTTGAATATGACTTATATTTTCATAAGAAAATAAAATTTAATAAGAGGTGAAAAAAATAATATGCCAGGTGGAGATAGAACTGGACCTAGAGGATTGGGTTCAATGACAGGTAGGGGTTTAGGATATTGTGCTGGTTACGATACGCCAGGATATACAAAAGGTTTTGGAATTGGTCGAGCATGGGGCGGGGGTAGAGGTAGAGGATTAGGATATGGTAGGGGCTGGGGATATAGAATACCTGTTTATAGTCCTCCAGGAGTATATGCCCCCGTTTATACGCCAGGAATTATACCCAAAATCAGTCCAGAGAATCAATTATCCTTGTTAAAACAGGACAAAGAGTATCTAGAATCAGAAATGACAGGGATTAAGAGCGCAATAGACGATATCTCTAAGAAAATTACCGAATTGGAAAAAGAAGAATAATCTTTTTTTTTTTATTTTATAATTCTTAAAAGGTTAATATCAAAATGAATAAGATCTATGAAAGCTATGAAGATTATTTAAAAGCAATATATTTAATTTCAAGAAGCAATAAAGGCGGATGGGTATCCAATTCAGAGATATCAAAATTCTTAAATGTTAAACCCCCTTCAGTAACTAACATGTTATATAAATTGAACGCGAAGGAATTAATAGACTGGAAGCCAAGAAAATCTTTAAGATTAACTAAGAAAGGGAAGAAAATTGCTCATGATATTTTTAAAAATTATAATTGTTTGGTCAATTTCTTTTTACATGTTTTAAAGTTGAAAAATAAGGCTTTAGTACATAAATTATCTTGTGAAATTGAGCATCACATAACTCCAGAAGTATCTGATGCATTAGAAGATCTCCTTCTCGAATATTAATGTAATGAAAGAATTAATAGTATTGTACAAATTCCAGCAAAAATTAGAAATATTTGTCTAATACTTTGAATAACTCCTAACTTACGATGTAAATTTGGTGTTAAATCAGTTAAGGCAATATAAATAAAACTTGCTGCTGATATTGCAAGGAAAAAAGGAACTAGTGAATTAATTAAGTCTAATATATAATAACTGATGAGCGCAGCAGGAATAGTGGTTGAACTAGATAAAGTATTTAAAAAAAAAGCTTTCTTTTTTGAATATCCACTATCAAGAAGTATGCCAAAATCACCTATCTCTTGAGGAATTTCATGAGCTATCACCGAAAGACCAGCAATTATACCAATATGAGCTGAAATTAAAAAACTAGCTGCAATAACGATACCATCCATAAAATTGTGAATTGCATCACCTATCAGAAGAATAGGACCCGCAGCACCATGTATACTACATTCCTCATTATGACAATGATGCCAAATGACTGTTTTTTCGAGAAGGAAAAAAATAATAATTCCACCTAAAACAAACAAAAGAATTAATGTTGGATTCCCATTTGATATAGCTTTTGGTATCATCCCTAATAATGCTGCTGTCAGTAAAGTTCCAGTGGCATAAGAAATTAAACACGGTATTAGTACCTTCTGTATCTTGTTCTTAAACATTAGAAAGATTCCAGCTGTTAATATTGCTCCAATGCTGCCTATAATGCTAAATAACAAAACTAATAATATTATCATTTTTTTTCTGTTTTATTTAATCTTAAATTTAATTTTTAATTAATAATTTAGTTTCCAAAAGATCTGTTTATTGTAAAGAATCTCTTCAATTTTTTTCTGGGATTTAAGCTTCTTTAACTGTGATATAATCTTATCTTTATTAAAATTGATTGATGAAAATGTTTCAATAATTTGATCCTGCCTCATTGGATGTCTTTCAAGTATTGATAGAACTTCTTTTTCGAAATCCGATGAATAAATACTGAATTTTCCTTCCTCAGGAAAATTAATATTAGAATAATCAACGAAAATTTCATTCAAAATTGAAAGTGTGCTCTTATCAGGAATTTTTACCCATTTTTCTACTGGGGGTCTTATCGGCACATTGATATCAATTCTGTCAGGATTTATCAAATCTAATTTCTTCTTAATTTTTAATAATTCTTCTTTTGATTCATTTATCCCTTTCATTAACATTACTTCTATCCAGAATTTACCCTTAAAAATTTTCCTGAAATTTATAAATCCTTGAATTAATTTTTTAAAAGTAATAGAGGGATAAGGGCGATTTATCTTAATAAATGATTTTTTATCTCCCGCATCTAAGCTTGGTAAAATAAGGTCTGAAAACATTAGAGCGTTCTGAACTTCTTTTTGATCAAGTAAACTTCCATTAGTAATGACACAAATAGGTTTGTTAGAAAACTCTTTAGCTTTTAATATTAATTCTTTTAAGTCTTTATATAATGTGGGTTCACCACTACCTACAAATGTTATATAATCTATCGAATCCTTATGTAATTCTATAGCGCTCTCCAGTTCAGCAATGATATCTTCCTTTGGGAAAAAGTTTTTTCTAATATTTATAAAATTAGTTGTTTTTCCTAATTGACAATAGATACATTGAAAATTACATGTCTTAGAAGGGATTGGATCGATTCCTAATGATCTTCCCAATCTTCTGCTAGGTACAGGACCATATATATATTTCATATTTTTTTATTAAGAACCTATATCAAGAACTTTGAAACTTGTATTTCTCAATTGCACGTTGTAGAGTTATTGCAGCTAATTCAGCACAATGCTTATGATCATCTGGTAAACCGCCTAAAGTATCTTCAATATCATTAGGTGTTAAATTTTCAGCGAATTCTAATGTTCGGCCTTCTATCAACATAGTAGTTTGACTTCCCGCTGCTACTGTAGCACCACAACCATCTGTAATAAAATTTGCTTTTTCAATTATTCCTTCGTTGATCTTCAGAAAGAATTGCATTGTATCACCGCATGATCCTTCATACGCATGCCATACACTTATTTCATCATCTTTTGGTTTACCCCAATTTTTTGGATTTTGAAGTAATTCAACGATATATTTATTATATCTTTTAATTTCCTCTTCTATGATTTCTTTCTGAATTTCCTCTACCCATTTATCTAAATTGTCTGTTGGCATTTTATTATTATTAATTCAAGGTTTTTCTATAAAATATTATTTTATTTTTGATTTGATAATTTTTAAAATTTAAAAAATTATTTTTTTTATTTTTCCAGTATTCCTCGAATCTTTTTTACAGTTTCCTTAAAGGCTTTCGTCGATTTGCTTTTAGGATATTTTAATACAAAAGGTAATCCTTTATCTCCTTGCTGACCTACCTCAATTTCAAAAGGAATTTTACCTAATAATTGAACACCAAAATCTTGAGCTGCTTTTTTTGCACCACCTGGAGGATAGAGATCAATATATTCTCCACAATGAGGACAGTTAAAACCAGATTGATTCTCTATAATTCCTAAAATTTTTCTCTCCATTATCTGAGCCATTTTTATTGTTTTACGAGCATCCATTAAGGCAACTTCCTGAGGGGTTGAAACTACTATAACATTTTCATCTGGTATAAGCTGTAAAATATCAAGAGTTTCATCTGATGTTCCTGGAGGTAAATCACAAATCAAATAATCTAAAACTCCCCAAATAGCCTCACCTAAAAATTGTCTTACAGCACTCATTTTCATTGGACCCCTCCAAATAACTGGCGAGTCTGAACTCTCAATAAGGAATGCCATACTCATTACTTTAAGATTTAAGGGACCAATAACAGGATAAAACCTCTTAACTTCAGGATCAACTCTTGGTTTTAACTCAGGATTAACTCCAAGCATTTTAAGGACATTTGGTCCTGTTATATCTACATCTAGAATTCCTACTCTCAAACCAAAACTAACTAAGCTCATTGCAAGATTTACTGCCACAGTTGTTTTTCCTACTCCTCCCTTACCAGATATAATAACGATTTTATGTTTGATTTGTTCCATATTCTCTTTGATGTTTACCATTAATTTATCCATCTTTTCTTGTTTTTCTTGCTGAATTGTTTCCTTCAAATCAATATCCGGAATTTCTTCGTTAATGTTCTTCTACCTCATAATTTTTATAGGTAAAATTTATAAGTTTTCAAATTTTTTCTAGTTATAATAATGAATAATTATTCATTAAATTAAAAACTTACGGATTGATAATTAAAAAAAAAGGTTAAAAAATATGGTTGTTGTTGCAATTCCTTCAATGGGAAAAGGTGGTTTAAATGATGAGATTAGTCCTCGATTTGGAAGATGTCCTAGTTTTACATTTGTTGAACTCGATAATAATGAGATAACAGCTGTAAAAACAGTCCCAAACCATGCAGCTAACGCTATGGGTGGTGCTGGTGTGCAAGCAACTCAAATAGTTGGCAATAATAATGCTGAAGTTGCAATTGTAGGTTTTTTAGGTCCAAATGCTGCTAATGGTCTTAATGCTTTAAATATAAAACTTTTTCATGCACCAGATAAACGAATGACTGTAAAAGAAGTGTTAGATCTTTATATTGAAGGTAAATTAGAAGAAATGTCTACTTCAAATGTAGCATCCCATTATGGAATGGGTGGTGGTCGAGGAATGGGCGGGGGTCGTGGTAGTGGAGGAATTAATAATCCTTAAAAAATCTAATAGTGAAAACATTTTATTCTCATGAGTAAGAGAAAACCTAACATAATTTGTATTACAGGTGGTAAAGGAGGAACAGGTAAGACTCTCTGTGCTGTCAATATTGCTATAATGTTTAAAAATGAGGGGTATAAAGTCCTTCTTATTGATGGAGATGTAGAAAATCCTAACACATATTTACTATTAAATGGAAAACTTGAGAATAAACAAGAAGTCCCATTTTTCAAACCAAAAATTGTTGAAGATAAATGCTCTAAATGTGGTATTTGTGCTCAAAATTGCATGTCTAATGCACTTTTACACGTAAAAGAAGCTTTTCCTATACCTATATTGACAGTTTGTTCCGGATGTCGATTATGCTATAAGATTTGCCCAGAAAAAGCAATTGAAGCTGATTCAAAAACGATTGGTTGGATATATTCCACTGAAATTAATGGATTATCACTTATGCTAGGGGAATTAAAGCCTTCAGAAGCTAGATCAGCTGCAATTGTTGATACACTTCTCGAGAATCTCGAAGAGATTATAGAACTTGATCCAGAAAGGTTTGAAATAATTATATTAGATACAGCACCAGGTGCACATTGTGATGTGGAACTTTTAATTGATATAGCAGATGTAGCAATTCCTATTACAGAACCTACAAAATTCGGTAAATTAGATTTATTCAGGATAATGGAATTGATTAACCTATTAGGAAAAGATTGTAGAGCAATAGTAAATAGATCATCATTATTAGGGTTTAGAGATCAATTTCTAAAAGAATTAAAAGAAGAAAGCATCAAGATTTTAGGAGATATCCCCTTAGATTCTGATATTGTAAATTCTTATTGTCAAGGAACTCCAATAATGGATAAAAATAGTGGATTTAACAAGGAGGGTGCTGGTTACCAGGCATTCACTAGAATATTTGAGAATTTAAAGAAATGGTTAAAAATCAATTATGTATAAAAGTGTAGAGGCAAAATGGAAAGAAAAATAATTGGCGTTGTTTCGGGAAAAGGAGGTGTGGGTAAAACCTCAATAACAGCTTCCTTGGCTAGTCTTGCTAAAAAAGATGAGCAGATTGATGTAATTACGATGGATTGTGATGTTGATGCTCCGAACTTAGCTATTATTCTACCTGCCAAAGATGAATCCACTATAGATACGAAAGATACATTTACTGCTCTAAAAGCAGAATTTATTGAGGAAAAATGTATTAATTGTAGGAAATGCATCGAATACCAATACTGTGAATTTAATGCATTAAAATGGGATAATCAGAATTCCATACCTATTCTTGATTATTTAAAATGTGAAGGGTGTGGAGCTTGCAAAGTTTTATGCCCGGAGCATGCTTTTGAAATAAATATTGTAAAAAGTGGAGAAATAATTTCATATAATAGTAAAATGGGATTTCCTTTAATATATGGAAAAACTCGATTAGGAAGTACCACATCTGGAAAATTAGTATCAGATGTTAAGGAGTATTTAAAAAATTTAAAAGAATTTAATCAGAGCAATTTAATATTAGTAGATGGGCCCCCTGGAATAGGGTGTCCGGTAATCGCTACAATTTCAAATTTAGATTATGTTATTACTATTAGTGAACCTACACCTTCAGGATTACATGATTTAATGCGTGTAATAGAAGTTATTCGGCAATTTAATATTCCATTTGGATTGATTATAAATAAATCAGATTTAAAAAGCCCGTTTCAAGATGATTTTAAGAAGTATATTAATGAAACGGGATATAAAATATTAGGAAAAATTCCTTTCGATTTAGCAATCCCAAAAGCTATGTCTTTTGCTAAAACTGTTGTAGATTTTGCCCCAGTTTCAAAAGCAAGTTTAGCTATTAAAAAAATTTATGAAAATTTAAAAGACTTATTATGGAATTCATATAAAATAAGAAGCTAAATATATTCTTTAACAAGATAATATACATTATCTGAATTACATTTAACACAACTAACCTTTCTTTCCTTTGATGCGGTAGGATCTTCCCATTGATGATTACAATCTTGACATCCATATCCCACAAAGCTTCGTCTATAATCAACATTACCCCCATAAACTCTAATCGATTTCCCCTCAATTAATGCAGAAGTGTTTTTCTGATGAGCGCTTTCAAGAATTCTAGAGAATGTAGGTTGACTGATACCCATTCTTTCAGCTGCAGCTTTTTGATTCAAACCTATATAATGCTTAAGTCGCATAGCCTCAAATTCCGCAATTGTTAAGATAATATTATCTTCAGGTGTTGGCGGTTGATTAGCAAAATAGAGGTTTTTAGGTGTTTGATACACCCATCTTCGATGTCTTCTTCTTCCTATATTAAATCACCACGAGAATGATTAAAAATTGTTAATGATTTTAATTAGTAATCCATATAAGGTTATTGATTTATTCAAACTTTAATTATTAATTATTCAAAATTTTTTAAGAATTCTTTTAATAATGAATTAATGTTTTAAAACAGATATGCTTTTGAATAATTATTCATTAGATTTAAATATAAATATTGAAAAACAGAATTCAAAATCAAGTTGATAATGAATGAAAATTTGTATTAGTTCAGATTCAGGACAAGTTTCTGGACACTTTGGTCGAGCTCCAGAGTTTACTTTTGTTACAATTGATAATAATGAAGTGGTAGAAAAAAAGGTACTCCAGAATCCTGGACATGCTGTAGGGAGTATACCCAAATTTGTAAGTGAACAAGGGGCAAAATGCATGATTGCGGGAGGTATGGGCCACAGAGCTATAGGTTTTTTTAATCAATATGGAATTGAAGTTATTATGGGGGTTACTGGTAAAATCGATGATGTTATTGAAAAGATATTAAATGGAACTTTAGAAGGGGGAGAAAGTCTCTGTGCTCCTGGAAGGGGTAAAGGATATGGAGTAGAGAAGATTCACACTGAATCTGATGAAAATCATGAGCACCATCATTTTCATGATTAATATTGCCTACGTATTAGAAACCTTTCCTTAAAGTAATTTTTGTTGGTTATTTTTTTTTACAAATTACTTAAATCATATTGATAAATTGATTAATAATTAAGATCTTCCTTAATTTCACCATTAGGCAACATATTGTCTGGATGATAATCTCCACGCTCTTCCATTTGATATCTAATACAATTTTTATTTCCAACTAAACAATAATTTTCAACCCATTTTTGATCTAGTTTACCATATTCAACAAAGTATTTAATTGGGCATTCGGAGTACCATTTACATGTTTTATTAGGATTTCTCAATTTTAGATTCTGTCTTTAATTTAAATCAATATGTGTAAGAAAGAAAAAAAATAAAAGAGAGTTATTTAAAATTTTATTTTCGAATTTGTACTTTTGGGGTAATTTGGGAAGCTCCGCCAAAATTAGTTATCACAGGGCAATGGGTAAAAACTTTGTCCATTAACTCGTTGATTTTTTCTTCTGGAGCATCTGCATTAATTCTAATGACAGGTTCAATTTTATCATAGCCAGCTAATTTTGAATCGTCTATTCCAAAAATAGCTCCTAAATTAATGTGCCCACGAGAAAAAACCTTCAATTCTACGATATTAATATCCATTATTTTAGCCCAAAACTTTGTAACAGCAATAATACAAGCACCAATAGAAGATAAAATCACTAATAATGGTGAAGGTCCTTTATTTGTTCCATCCAATCCACCAGGGGCATCTATAAGTAATTCAAAAGGATCTCCAGCAGGATTACCCATCGTACATTTAACCTGCATACCGTCTGGTAGCATTTCACATTCAATATTAAAGTTCTTTTCCCCAGCATTCCAATCTGCCTTGATAGCATCATATGTTTCTTTAAAACTTGGCATTTAAACTCATCTATCCCATTTTATTTTTTTTTATTATTGAATATTAATAAGTATGAGCGTGTCTGGATTGATCTCCACAGCTAGCATTACCTAATGCTGTCAATTGACCTTGTATCAACATTCTTATATTTTTTTCAATGCTTCCCTCGGTACCTTGAAATAAATTTATATTAACTTGTTGAAAACCCATGAATGGACGCATCCCAATACCGGTTAAAATCATATCAGTAACGTTTCTCTGTTTCATATTTATAACCGGTTCCATACAGCCAGAATGACCATCATTAGGTAATGCAAACACTTTCCTGGACTTATCACCATCATAGATTTCAATTCCAATGAAATATTGACAATGTCCGAAATGAAGTGATATGTTATCAGATATTTCAGGTCCATCAGAAGGAATTCCAATAATTCTATTCATATACCTCACACTTATTCTTTTTCTTTCAAATTATTTATTTTGAAAAAATATGTTTTAATAAAGTGAACAATTGTTTTTATAATCTCTGAATAATTATTCATAACTAAATGACTTAATCTCTTAGCGTTTTGTAATAATGGTCTCATTATTTTTTTGTGTTAATTTTAACTTTTTCTATCAATCCAATCCATAATATTCATTTATTTTACAAATCATAAATGAAATTGATTTTTAACAGAGAAGAATGTTCTGAATGATTATTCATAATACTTAAATTATTAAATTGATATTTATTACATAGTTAGTAAATAATGAATATTCATTCAAAATCTTTATGAAATTGAGTTGTTAAAAAATTGAAAAGTTATAAAGAAATAATAAAAGACGATACGTTTAAGACGGGAGATGAATATTTTGTTGATACTAAAGTATTTAAAATGTGTTGGGGATGTGAAACGAAGCATAAGTCAGGCTATATGGTTTGGGATGTTACTAAACTGCGAAGGATTTTTTTTTGTGAAGATTGTTTCGTAAAGTTGAAAGATTAAGTTTAATAATTAAATATTTCAAAAAAAAGGAATATTAAGAATTTAAATATATTAATCAATGAAAGTATTGAACATTTCCTAAAAGCAATTTATTTAATCTCAAAAAAAAAACGCGAATTAGGTTCAAAGTCCGAGATTTCTTAATCATAAAACAGCCGTAATATCAAGGATATTCCATAGGTTAAAGCACAATAGAATCATGACGTAAAAGCCCAGATCCTTAACATGATTAACTAAAAAAGATAAAATAGTTTGAAAATTTCAATTTAAGAGAAAAAATTTTAAATATATCACTTTAAAGAGGTTTTTCTATCAATATCGATTATTTGAAAAAGTTTGGAATTTATGGTCCTAATGAAGGTATATTTATAATTATTTTATGTTCTAAATGGTGTAAGTCTTGCAAATTATTTCCATCTGTCTTAGAAAAATTTAGAGATAATGGCTTTATTAAGTTTAAAGAAATTGATATTGATGAAAATTGCAATTTAACTCGAGAACTGAATATCTATGCGGTGCCAGCTTTATTATTTTTTAAAAATGGTAAACTCTTAAATAAAAACATTAAGATTAATAGGCAGTTTTGTTAATAAAGGGGTATTGATTGGAAGTTATGGCGAACCGATTTTGAAAGAGATAATTAAACAAATATAAATTTATACCTCGAAATTTTGTAAGATCTATTTAAAATAATAATAGAGAGATGGTGTATGATTAGTAAAAAAGTACTTGTCTCTGGTACTTTTGATATTTTACATCCAGGTCATATTTTCTTAATTAATGAAGCAGCAAAGCTAGGAGAAGTTTATGTAATTGTAGCTACAGATAAAAATCGAGAAAAATTTTCAGGTAAGCTGCCAATTATCCCTGAAGAACAAAGGTTAGAAGTTATAAGAAATCTGAAAAAAGTAAAAGAAGCCAAATTAGGGAGAAAAGATAACAATATATTATTAACAATATCAGAAATTAATCCTGATATCATTCTATTAGGTCCAGATCAAAAATTTGATATAAATATTTTAAAAGAAGCCCTTAAAAAAAATGGTTTAGATCATATTGAAGTAAAGAGATTAAACAAATATTATGATAAATATGAATTACATTCATCAAGTCTGATAAAGAGAAAAATAATTGAATTTAAAAATGGAGATGCAAAGAAAAAAAGAGTGGAAATAAATTACTCCACTAGTTATGGGGAAGTATAATCATTTAAAACAATATTATATCAATGTTTTAGAACTAAAAGACAATTATATGAAAGATGAAAAATTATTTCCAATTAGTATCAATTTTACTTTATGTGTGAGATGTGAACGTTGTATATATAGTTGCCCCCAAAAGGCAATTTTTTTTAAGGATTCAATGCGTTTTGTTGATTATGATAAATGCAAGGGGTGCTTAAAATGTGTGAATGTTTGCGAACATGGTGCCATCGAAGTTATTTCTATTGAGCAAGGACGATTAAAAGGATTTTCAATTCATTCAGAAAAATGTACCCTTTGTAAGATCTGTTTAAAGGAAGATTTTTGCTTTCAAAATCTTTTTAAACTCCAAAAAGAGAAAAACTTTTTTTCCACGAGTTTCTGCTGCTTCTTTAAGAATCGCTGCTTCTGTAGTTGATTTTAAATGTCCTAGAGCTAATGCTCCAATTCCAAAGATTCCCAGAAAAGTTTCTTTATTATTATCCTTCGGTTTCAATACTTTTACTCCATAAGGTGGAAATAAGTTAATGTCAACAACCAATTTCTTCCCTAATAACTTTAATATTATCTTACTTGATAAAATTTTAACTTTTGGTGCTGCTAATGAACAAATTATGTCAACATTCTTTGTTATTTCATCTCTTGCATCATCTGTTTATGCAAAAAATCCTTTAATTTGAGTAGTTGGAATATAATTAATGAAATTAAACTCTTCATAAGTTTGAATAAAATCTTCAATTGTCCCAGAAGCAAAATAAATTTTAATTCTATTTTACAATTTTAGAGATTTTACATAATATTAATAATTACAATAAATAATTTTGTTATTTTCAGTAATTTTATCACGGATTTTTTTAATATATTTTCGATATTTTCATAATATTTTGATTGGATATATAAATTTCTAATCAATTCTGGATTTTTTAATGTATATTTTACTAT
>CAYZTE010000045.1:0-12019 GCA_964481225.1 uncultured archaeon
AAAGCTTCAGAAATTCCTAAAAATATGTTAAATAGGGGACAACTTGTTTTAAACAATTTTTTAAATCCAATTAAAATATTATTTGAACAAAAAAGCGTCCCAATCAATCCTTGGAATGATGAGCAAATTGAGTTCTTGCTTGAAACCCTATCTAATATGGACACTGATAAGGATACCAATGCTGCCAGAGTAGGTGAGAGAGAAGCAAGAATTGCTTCTAAATTGCAGTTAAAAACTTCATCAGGATTTTGTCATGGAATTGGCAGGAGTGGATTCCTTACCGCCCCACAACCAAAAGCACCTGGAGGGTCAATAATGTATGAAATCTCTAATTATTTAGCTCGAGATCTGCTTAGAAATTTTGGATTGCCAAATATAAAAGAAGCAATTGTGGTCCCATTATGTACTGGAATGTCATTATCCCTCGCATTAGGAGCTTTAAGACCTGATTGGAATGATAAAAGTTCACGTATGATTAAACGAACTATTTTAGTTCCCCAAATAGACCATAATTCTCTTTTAAAATCAATTGATTTAATGGGTTTTAAAACTAAAATAGTTAAAGGTAAAATTTTTGGAGATGCCGTGAGAATTCCAATTGAGGATATAAAGGCTAGTTTGGACGATGGTTGTTTCGCGGTTTTATCAACAACAAGTTTTTTTCCACCTCGGGAACACGATGACATTAAAAACATAAGTAAGTTTGCTGAAGAAAATGGTCTTGTTCACATCATTATAAATGCATATGGTGTTCAGAGTCCAGAATGGATGAAATTAATTCGTTCAGCAATAGATGCTGGCAGAGTGGATGCAATAATCCAATCGACTGATAAAAACTTTCTTACGCCTGTAGGAGGAGCTGTAATAGCATCTCCTATTAAAGAGAATATAACTAAAATTAGTCAAGCTTACGCTGGACGTGCTTCGGCTGCACCAATCGTGAATTTTTTAATATCCATTCTCTCTTTAGGTATTAATGGCTATGGAAAGTTAATAGAAGAACAACAACAAAATTGCAGTATGCTTGAGGAAAAACTTACAGAAATAAC
Organism: uncultured archaeon; assembly: GCA_964481225.1. Classification (GTDB taxonomy): domain Archaea; phylum Asgardarchaeota; class Lokiarchaeia; order Sigyniarchaeales; family SOKP01; genus Loki-b32. Next base: position 1,050 of record CAYZTE010000045.1, read on the forward strand.
AGCAAAATTAAATGAAAGAATTTTAAATGTTTTTAATCCTGTTGCGGTTGCACTGTCCTTGAAAAATCTAAAAGAAAAACAATTATATGCTTTAGGTGGAGCATTGTATAATTTAAGAGTTACTGGTCCCCGAGTTTATAATCCAAAAGAAAAAGCTTTTGGAACGTGTTGTGAAGATTATCCTACTCCATATATTGTTATGAATGCTGCAATTGGCGCAAAAACAAAAGATATTACTTTTGCCGTTGAAAGATTTGAAAAAGCTTATAAACAGATAACTCAATAATATGAGGTTTTTAAAATTCTTGAAGTTCTATTCAAGCAGAAATAAAAATAATTAAAAACTAGAAGTACTATATTTTAATAAAATTTAAGCTAACAATATTTTAACAAAAATATAGCGAAAATTTATGGAAAACCGACTTTTAAATCAATTTAATAACGTAATTACCTCTCAATGGCCTTCTAAACAAATAGAAGAACCATACGAGTCCTTAACTCCTAGAGAATTGTTTGAATTAGGTTATCATACTTGTAATAACATAACTATGAGAAACATTCAAATAAGAATCTCTTCAAGTGAAGATCAAGGGGGTTCTAAAGCTATACTATATTCAAATACAAAGAAATTCACGTTAATAGAAGCTTTAGACAACACTTTAAAAATTACTAAATATTTTGCTGAAGGAAGTACGGGAGATAAAGTAATTACAGAAATTCAACCAACTATTAAAAGGCGAAAGAAAATATTTAGTAATAAAGAGCAGGACATTAAAACACAAATTCTTAAATGTATTCTCGTTGAAAGAAAGCTTGATGAATGTGCTAATTTAGTAATGTTAAAGGGTAACAATCGAAGAATCTATTTTGCCATTGGTGATGCTCGAGAATCCGGGGCCGTTGTTCCATTATTCATGGAAGCTGAAGGAGCAAGTTTAGTACAATTAGCACTAAATAAATGGATGGAAACTGCTCAAAGACTAGACCATGAGCAAAATTTTCCTGACAATCTTATTCTCGGCATTCTTAAAAACCTTACACAGATTAAAAGATGGCTCCTAGATTTAATTAGTGCTAATTTAGATAAATAGGAAATAAATTCATTAAAACAATATTTTAACTTTTTCTAAATTATATTGAAACATTATCCTAAGATCATTTGAATATTACTTATGTATGCGTGTTAAAGCGTGAAAGAGATGTTTCACGAATTATTATTAGGATGTAAAATAATGATACTCTCACAAAAATCAAATAAATGCTCCCGGGGGGATTCGAACCCCCGATTTCTCGGTTTCTTTACTTATTGTAAAGAACTCTCGGGTTTTAACGCAGCGCAGACACTTTTTTCTTCATAATTTGTGCGTCTACGGGGCCTTATAAGACCCGCGCTTTAACCAAGCTGAGCTACGGGAGCTTAAATAATCAAAACTAACATTACCACTTATAGAGATTAAGCATTAAAAACATAAAAATTTTTTTAATCATAATTGTTACGATAATATTATTAGTGAATTTTAATATAGTTAAATCAAATCATAGATTAAACTTAAAAAGGTGTCATAGAAATGGCGGAAATGCTAACTGATCTTCTTCAAAATATCTATAAGAGGATTGCTCAACTTGGAAAAGCTATTCAAGAATTGAAGACCTCTTTAGACGGGCTTAACAAAAATATTGAAGAAAAAATTTCAAATCTAACAGCAAAATTAACAGAATTTTCAAATGAAATTAATGTAACTCAGACTAAGCATATCGATGCTGTAAGGGAAATTGGAGAGGTAACGACCAAAGAATTAAAAGTAATACAAGGAGGATTAGGATTAGATGCATTTAAGATATTAATTGATAAACTTGAGGATATTGTTAAGCTTTCTGAAAGCGTGCTGAATCAAGATACCGTGAATTTATTATTATCAGAAGCCATTGATTCAGTAAAAAGTCTAAAAGAATCTCTTAAAGAAGAAGAAGGGGAGGTAATAGAATAAAATATTTTTTAATTAAAAAAAAGGGTGAGTAAGAATTGGCAGAACGACTTTTAGATGAAATGATTCAAAAAATTAATCAAATCATGAGTTCCTTGGATGGAACAATAGCACAGATTAATCAAATGGGTGTAGCAATCAATCAAATGAGCCAGAGTTTCTCTGAACAGACAGTTTCAATGACTGAGAATATTAGGTTAATTGTAGAGGTCTTAAAACAATTCAGGATCCAATCTAGCAATAGTCTTCAAGATCTTTCAGATGATTTCAACGGTAAAGTAAAAGAACTTTGGGACAAAAAATCGATCGAGGCTATTACGGACGATGAAAAGAAAGCAATTGACATAATAAGACAAGCATCCAAAGCAGTTTCAGATAATCTTTATTACGCTCAATTATTAAATATCATACAATCGATCCGAGAAGAAACTAATAGAATCATTAGTGCCAAACAATCCTAAGTTAATTTTTTTATAAAAAGTTTAATTAATTTTACTTATACTAAAAAAGGTGCTTATTTTTAATAATGCCAACTGGCAGTTTTGTAATATTACTTCCAACAGATTCAGATTATAAAATTATGGGCTACTATTTTAAAGAAGGCAAATCTAGTTTTGATATTTCTAGTGATTTGTTCTTAAGATTAAACCTTGATCATTCAAAAAACGAGTATAATTTATTAAAACTAAAGGATAATGATATCTTCTCTTATCTTCATGGGTTCAAAGGAAAGCTGATGAGAAAAGCTTCTGGAATTATTATTGGTCTATTGTTAGATGAGGATGATAAACCCGAAAAGTTTCGTTCTTCTCTTAAAGAAGCAGCCGAAGCTTTGGAAATGCCTAGTCTCGATATCTTGAAGAAATCGAGAGAAGAATTTGAAACAATATTAAAGGACATTTATTTAGAACATCTAGAACCTTTAATTGATATTCTTCAGCCCGAAGCATTAAAGAGTAGCATTATAAACATTACAAAATTCATGTTAAGTGGTGGAAAAAAAGAAAGAAAAATTGCTCAAGATCTCTTAGAAAAGATTGAAGGTGGAGAACACGAAAAAATTTCAGATTCCTATAAAACTGCTGAAAATGCTATAAAATCTTTAGAATATGAGAAAGCATCAAAATTTTATAATAAAGCAGCAGAAATTGCAGAAGAATTATATGTAATGGATATTGCAACATCTTTAAAAGAGAAAGCTGACTTTTCCCAACAAATTCCAGATTTATCAAAAGAAAGAGAAAAAATAGTGCAAGAGGCTCGAAATTTTTTAAGAAACGAAGATTTTCATTCTGCCTATATATCTTATAGAAAAGCAAGTGAAATCTCAAAAAGATTAGTACAATTTGATAAAGAGGAAGAATATAGATTAAAATCCAAGGCATTGGAAGATTTTTATAGGGTAGATCAAAAATATAAAAAAAGTAATTAGATTTTTATTGTTCCATTTTTCATAAATTTTTTCTAATAAAATTTCTTGTTTTTTTCATAAAATGGCAGAATTAAATCAGAAAATAATTTGCTTACTTACAGATTTTGGTGCGAAAGGTTTTCACTATGTCGCAAGCATGAAAGGCATTATATTTAAGATAAATCCCAAGGTTAAAATAATAGATCTCTCACATTACATTTCATCTTATTCAATAATCGAAGCGTCTTATGTATTAAAAACTACATATAAACATTTCCCCAAAGGCACCGTGTTTGTAATCGTTGTAGATCCTGGAGTAGGAAGTTCTAGAGAAATTGTAGCAATAAGAACAAATTCAAAATACTTTTTCATTGGTCCAAATAACGGGATTTTTCCAAATGTGTTAAATATAAAAGAAGTTTCGGAATGCGTCAATATTGAAAATGAAATTTACTTCAATAAGCCGGTTTCAAATACATTTCATGGTAGAGATATAATGGCTCCCGTTGGAGCATATATTACCAAAGACATCTCTCTAAATAATTTTGGTCCTAATTTAAACTTTGAAAATTTAACAAAACATCCAATAATATATGAATTAAATTCAGAAAATAAATCTATCAAGTGTTTAATCCAATATATTGATTCTTTTGGGAATGGAACAACGACTATTCCAATGGTTGATAATTGTATTCAAAATTCAGAATTCATTCTAGAAGATGGTTTGAAAATTAAAGTCAACATTAGACAAAAAGAACACGAAGGAGTATTTACATCTCATTTTTCAAGCGTACCCTTAAATTCTCTTTTGTTTCTTGTTGGTTCAACCGGTTTTCTTGAGATCTCAATTAATCAAGGGAATGCATCTAAGAAGTTAGATTTTAAAGTAGGAGATATTTTAAGTGTTAAATTATGAGAGGAAAATAAAAGTAATGGAAAAAGAAATTTTAGCTTGTATTGATGCAGGAAATGTAAATTTTTTACATTCAGGCCAAATATCTAAATACATTTTTCCAATGGAACGAAAGGAAGCTCATCAAAACGAGATTTGTCATTTAATTACCAGGTTTTTCGTTGTAACAGAAACGCCTCAAGGAGAAATCATATATCTAGTACAAAAACGTGGAAAAACTAAAAGCACTTTTCCTGAATATTATACGGATTCCTCTTCAGGACACGTAGTATGGACAAAAAATTTGGACCTTAAAAAAATAAAAGAAAATGCATTAAGAGAACTCGAAGAAGAATTTGGTATTTACCCAAAAAATGTTTTAAAGATATCATTTTACGATTTAAATGCCGAAATAGATAAAAAATCAAGAGAAATAGCATATGTATTTTTAGGGTTGGTTGATTATGATGTATCGTTAAATCCTAATCCTGAAGAATTAGATATTGAGGGTAGTAGGTTTTATAAAAGAACCGAGCTAGAGGAATTATTAGAAAAGGAACAAAATATTAAATATACAAAAAAAATTTGGAAAAAAATCTTAAATACTGATATGACTTCACTTTTTGAGAAGCAGGGTGAATCATTAAACAGAAACGGGAACGGCATTGCTTTATTTGTAGGAAGATTTCAACCTTTACATCACGGACATGTTTATGTTTTAAATCACATCTTAAAACTGTATAAAACAGTTAAAATTGGAATTGGGAGCTCTCAATTATCGCATACTTTTAATGATCCTTTTTCAAGCGAAGAGAGGAAAAAGTTTTTACAGGCTGTTATGCAAAAAAGAAACGTATCATCCAAGAGATATGAAATATATTACATACCAGATATTTTTAATGCAAAAAAATGGGTCAATCATGTGGTTTCAATTGTAGGGGAATTCGAAGCGATCTTCTCTAATAGTGACTGGGTCAGAGAACTATTTCATAATAGAGGCTATAAAGTCGAGAAGAAAATAACGATATTTAAGAAAAAATTTAATGGCAATAATATTAGAAGCCTGTTAATAAAAAATAATAAAAAATGGAGAAACCTAGTGCCAAAAGAAGTTGTTCAACTAATGGAAAAAAAAGATGGTATAAATCGTATAAAATCTTTATATGAAAAAAAAATTCATGATCGATAAAAATTTCTTGGAGATAGATGGCTCCTTTGGAGAAGGTGGAGGTGCCATCCTTAGAATAGGAGCAGGATTTTCCGTGCTATTTAAACGTCCTATCAGAATTAAGAATATACGAGCGAATAGACCTAAACCCGGATTAAGAATGCAACATTTAATGGGATTAAAAACCTTATCTGAATTAACGAATAGTTCTTTATCAGATTGCAAGGTAGGATCTAAAGAGATTACTTTAAATCCTACAAATGATGTAAAAAGCAGCATTCAAGTAGGAATTAGTACTGCTGGAAGTATTGGATTGCTTCTCCAACCCATTCAGATAGCCTGTTTAGGATTTACTAAACCAGAAAAAATAGAAATCTTAATGAGTGGTGGAGGTACGTTTGGTAAATGGGCTCCAAGCATCAATTACCTTCGAGAAGTGACTTATCAGATTTTTAAAAATTCTGGATTTAAAATTGATATTGATATTCAAAAACATGGTTTTTATCCTAAAGGAGGGGCATTAGTCAAATGTTCCTTATTCCCTCCAAGAAAAGAAATGAGACCAATTGATTTAACTAAACTAGGAAACTTTAATGTGATTCAAGGTGAAATTATTACTACTAATCAATTAAAAAGAAATGAAGTTGGTGAGCGAATTAAAAAAGCCATTCATCAACAAATTAAAAAAAATTTAAGCGTAGATATAGATCTCAGTTATAAGTACGTAGACTCATCAAGTCCTGGTGTTGGACTCTCTTTATGGGTACCTTCTGATACAGGGGCTATTATATCTACCGGGACAATTATAGGTGAAAAAAATATTACTTCCGAAAGATTAGGTAAGTTTGCTGTAAACCGTCTACTTGAATATATTAATAATGAAATCCCCGTCGATAACTACTTAAGCGACCAATTAATACCCTTAATGGCTTTTATTAGAAGACCATCAAGAATTAAAGTGCTTGAAATAACAAACCACGCTAAAACTAATCTAGATTTAATTAAGTTATTTACAAACCGAAATTACGCGATAAATAGGGAAAAAAATCACTTTATAATTGAAATCCAATAAGAAAAAAATGAAATTATAAATAATTTTATAATTAGTTTCAATATAATAAGAAAATATAATAATAAACAATTTGAATTACCATTGTATTAAAAAATTCGAAGAAATTTTTAAAAGATTAATTTATTATATGATCATCATAACAAATTTTAAAGTGTGTTAATAAGAATGTCTCAAGCAATCGCCGCATTCCAACGATGTCCTAGATGTGGAAATGAGAATAGTGCTGATAGTTTTGCTTGTAATTTCTGTGGTTTTAGATTAAAAATTGAAAGGATTGAAAATATCGCTTTTTTTAGAAGAGTAGAAAAAGAATGGATAGAACCTGCTCGTTTCTATATGAAAATATTATGGTTATTTTATAAACCAAATTATGCATTTCACGATATTAATCATAAGCGAAGTAAAGCTCCCGGTTGGTTAATTTTATTATTTTGCTCTTTACTTTATGGACTCATGGGTTTGGCATTTATTTCCCATTTTAATTTTGTTCAATATCAGTTTTTGTTTAATTTAAGTTTTTTTGCTACTTTCTTCGTTTTTGGGTTCCTTTTTCAATTGATATTTTTCGCAATTTTGATTTGGTTATTTACTAAAGGCGCAAATTACGCTGTTGGTTTTAGAGATAAGTTAGAAAAACGGTTTGGTAAATTGAAAGAAGAGCAAGAAAAATATAGAGAAGCAGAAATTAGCCCATTTAGTATTTATAAGGGTGGTACTATGTTACAATTAGAAGGTTCTTATAAATTTAAAATGATGTTATGTGCTTTTACCCCATTCTTACTTATTAATGCAATTAAAATATTAATAATTCTTGCTGGATTTCCAACTGTTGATGTTCCTGATATTAATATTGATGAGTTGAATGATGATCAGTTGGATCTATATTGGAGCGCCGTATTCAATCAAATGATTGCATCTGGAACTTGGGCTGTTTTAGATGTAATTGATGCATTAACTATTGCGATATGGGTACCTATCTTGATGACCCTTGCTATTAGAGAATTAAGTAATTCTTCTACCACTCGCGTGTTAATCCCTACGCTAATTATTGGCATAATAGTCGGGATTTTGTTCTACTTTTTACGCCCAACATTATTAGGTTAAATTTATTAATTCCTATTCCAAACTTTATATAAATATTTGTTTTTAAGTTGTTCTATTTAAAATGGCCGAAGATAATAATCTCAATACTAAAACGATATCTAAAATAGAATCTGAACTATTTGCATTAATTAATACCATATTGAATTTACATTCTAAATATCAAGAAGGTTCTATTGCCGATAATTTCTTCCTAAAAGCTATTAGAACAGCAATTAAAGATTTGTTAAAATTCAATTTTTACTTGAATGAAAAGAATATCATTCTTTCTAAATTACTAAAAAAAATGAATTTTACTCAAGAATATTATGGAGTAATTGAAATTATTAATGAAATTTCTTCACTTGAATTTTCAAGTGAATCAATAAAAAGTCAGACCGAAAATAATGTTCAGTTCCCAAATAAAATGAAATCTGCTGTATTAGAACTTCCAAGAATAACATTAGAAATAACTTCATCATTCATAACATTAATGGATGCCTTAAAATTGAAGGGTTTTAAAGAGAGTGAGCTCATTAATAAGTTATTCAAAGATTTAAAAAATAATTTGAAAAAGTTTCCAGGAATAGATGATCTGCAAATCAAAATTGAGAAAATTCATAATCGTGTTTTATCCAATTCCTTTAATCTCGAAACTAGTAATCGATTTAGCGAGATAATGGTTGATGAAGTATACCAAGTTTTTAAAGAATTTCAAATTAAATTGAATCTTAAAGCTTAATTAAAATAATAAAATTAATATTTTTTCTATGCTTTAAAATTATATCAGTTCAATTATTGTCTCTATAAAAGCATAAATTAAAGGTAATCGTTATTCCACGTCCAGGTTTAAGATCCAAAGCTCAAGCTAGAAAAAAAATAAGAACTCCAGGTAATCGAAATTCAACCCATTATTGGAGAAAAAAGCCTAGTAGAGCGCACTGTGCTATTTGTAAAAGACCACTACAATCCGTTCCTAGATTAAGACCCTCCAAAATGACCAAGACAAATAAAACAGCTAGAAGAGCAAATAGAATAGAAAGTGGACGATACTGTGGGAGCTGTCTTCAGACTTTAATAAAAGATGCGGTATGGAACCAATAATAATTTCGTAAGCTGTTATTTTTTTCCAGTTAAATGGTAAAAATCATATACCTTCATTTTCTTATTTGACTTATTATCAACACATCAAATGAATTTATCAATGATCATCTCAATTTCTGGTTTACATGGAACAGGCAAGAGCACCATCGGAAAATTAATTGCTCAAAAATTAGGAATTCGATATTACAGCACGGGACAAGTGTTTAGAGACCTAGCCGAAGAAATGAACATGACTTTAGAACAATTTACTGAACATGTCGAAAAGAATCCTGATATTGATAAAAAATTGGACGATAAAATCATTGAAATTGCTAAAAAGGGAAATATTATAATAGATAGCCAATTAAGTGGATACATACTTAAATCGATCGCAGATTTTAAAATATTATTAACTTGTTCTTTAGAGACTCGAGTGAAACGAATGGCTGAGAGAGATCATGAATCTTATGAGAAAAAATTAAAAGAAACCAAGTTACGGGAAAAATCCGAATTAGAAAGATTCAGAAAGCTTTATAAAATCAATATGAGAGATAATAGGAGGATTCAAGAAGTTTATGACCTCATTTTAGATACTGAAGACTTAACAGTAGAGGAAATTTTGAATATCATCATTTCAGCTATAAAAAACTTATGAGTGTTAAAAATCAAAAAAATTTTATTTTGGTATTAACTTTCTAAATTACTATATGTTATTTGTTTACTGGAGATTTAAAAGAGCCAGTAACGAAAAAAGTTTAAAAATAATTTGGTGACAAATTATAAATGAGTGTATACGATATTGGAAGATTATGCGTCAAAACCACGGGAAGGGAAGCTGGACATTACTGCGTTATCGTTGATGTCATCGATAAAAACTATTTGCTAATTGATGGGTTTAAAGTTAGAAGAAGAAGAGTCAACTATAAACATGTCGAACCCATTGAAAACACTATAGATATCAAAAAAGGTGCATCACACGAACAATTAGAAGCTGCTATTAAAAATTCAAAATTGGAAAAGAAAATGAATGAAATAGTGTCCATACCGATAAAATAATGTAATTAGTAAAATTTTTTTATTTCATTTAATTTGGTTTTTTAGTAGAGCAGCGGTAGCCTAGATGGTAAGTCTTATAAGAAGTATTCAAATAAAAACTTCAAAAAAGAGCTGAAGACGCTGGCTTGGAGAGGAGAATCAAAAATATTTCCCTATTAAGCCAGTGCGCATATGCGCTCGTGGGTTCGAGTCCCACCCGCTGCGCTCATTATATTTTATATTGATATACAATTGGATAATTATATATTTTTTCTCAAAATAATAAAATAAATTAAATTTTTAAGACCGATCATTTAAACTTCCGGAAATTCTAATGACTTCGCCTTCTGTCCAGAAAACATGCCCGCAGCTCCACCAGATGCTTGAGTTTGAAGTTTTAAAATCCTCTGAATCAAAGTGTTAAATCCTAAAGAACATAAAAAATACCAAGCAGTGAAATTAATCCAAATAGCACCTGCCGCGATCATAGGACCTATTAGTGGAATTTCATTAGCATGCATGGGAGATAAAGCTATTGGATCGTTTCCATAAAAACTTCTAATAACACCGAATATTATAATCATGGGTAAGAAGGTAATGCAAGTAGGTTTTAGTCTTTGCATTGCCATCCTCTGCTGTGTTTGTTTCAACATTGCATCTTTACGCTCCCATCTTTTTCGAAGTTTTCTATAACGTTCAGGGTCTTCTTCCGCTATTTCAATGATTTTTTCCTTTTCTCCCTGATGTGCTTTGATTTGTTTTTGCTTGCGCTCAATCTCTCCAGTATCAACTAACCACATTGTTAAAAGGGAACTAACTATTGCCGTTGTCAATGCTATTTCAAGTACGAATAACATCGCTCCTGGTGGAGAATAAATGAAATCCAAAAAAGCATTCCTAAAAACTAATAATAACATATCTATACTTTTATTATGTTAAAATAATTATAAAGTTTTCAGATGGTATTTAAATTGATTCCACTTATACTGAAATTGTTACATTAATCCATTTATTTCTGAGAATTGTAAAAAAAAATTTATGGAATTAATTAAACGAAATTACCTTAGATAATGTACTTGAAGAACTTCGAGAAAAGCGACGTCGATGATTTCATGACGCTTTGCGTCCATAATGAGTTCATTATTTATTGAGTTTCTCTTTTTTTCCCCTTTTTTTCTTTAATTCGAAGATCATTTTAAAATTTCATTTTAAATTATCTCTTTCTTTGTGCTGTTTGATCTTCA
>CAYZTE010000045.1:12119-16064 GCA_964481225.1 uncultured archaeon
GTAGGAATATATCTCTTTAATATTCTTTCTATTATTTTTCCAGAGCTTCGAAATCCAGGGATTTGCATTTGTGAATCAATAATTTGACCAGCTATATCGCGAGGACTTAAGCCACTCACTTCTACCCAGATACGGCCGAGCATTATGCAGAGAAATATAAATATAAATAGATAAAGAATGGCTTTAAATGGATCAGCACCTAACTGGTCAATTCCTAACGGGGGAGTGAGCAAATAGACCAAACCTGACTTTGGTATTAATTGTTGTCCCATCCCATTTTCTTCTGGGGAGGGACTTTTAAATTTACCTATTAAATCAATCCAAAAATCATAACCATGACCACGAAGTCCTGAATCAGGTCCGGCTAAAACTTGTCCAAAAAATAGGATATTAGCATATAAAGCGTTTACTAAAATTACGGGAATATTAGAAACATAAAGCAGCTTCATGGGATACTTACCTTTAAAACCTCGATAGCCTCGATATGCTAGTGGGATCTCGACCCTAGTTGATTCAAACCAGATGACTATAAAAAGTATGAGAACTGTCGTGAATACACCCAGTAATGAAGGATATCGTCCCCGCAGGAAAATCGTTCCAAGATGCGTGCTGGAATTGTCATCAAATAGTACGGTAAAGAAAGCAACTATAGCTCCTCTTGGGACGCCATCTGGAGCTGGTACAAAACTAAAGCTATTCCAAAATATCTGACCGGCGACTCCTGCTGCTATAAATAAGGATACACCGCTACCAAGCCCCCATCCTTTTTGAAGTAATTCATCCAGAAGAATAATAATTATACCAGAAAAGAGTAATTGAATGAATACGAAAACAGCACCCTGTAACCCTATACCCTCTTCACCCGTTATTGGACCAAATGCTCCTCCTATTAAGTATGCTATGGCATTGAAAATCGTTAAAAAAACTGCCAGTACTTTCTGAGCTCCACTAAACATTGCACGATCGTATGGATCACTCATGTCCACTTTAATGATTCTAGAACCTAGAAGTAATTGCATTATGAGTCCGGAAGTCACGATTGGGCCAATCCCTAATTCCGTCAATGTCCCGCGCTGACTGGCAAGAATCACGCGCAACCAATAGAAATAATCAGTTGATTCTTTAAGGTTTATGCCATATAAACGAATGTTGCCCATGATCAAATAGATTATCAAAACGACGGCAGTCCAAATGAATTTTTCTTTAAATGAAACCTCTCGTTGGGGGTTTTTAATTTCTGGCATTGCGCGAACGAAAGGTGAAAAGAATTTAAGAAATCTTCCTGCCATATTTAATCAACAACGTGAGTCCATTTAAATAGTTTGAGTTAATTTAATCAAGTTTTTAATATCAAATTCTTAAATTTAAAATGTAATATAAAAAAAATTGAATTTTAAAAAAAGTTTTTGATTTAAGAAGTTCTTTTAAATAAGGAAGTTTTGAGCAAGAACACTTCCAATTATAATCGGTTCAAATAAATAAAATTTTAGAAAAATACCTTAAATTAATAAAAAAATGGGTCTACTTTTATTACCAAAATGTTAATTTATTTCATTAAATCTTGGAGTTAATACTCCAATTTTATAATTGAAGTTAATTAAAAGAGACTTCCAATACCTGTAGGTTCTTCTTCGACTTCTTCTTTCTTCTTCTTGACTTCCTTCTTTTTCTTGGTTTTTCCTCCAGCAGGAGCAACTGCTACCGGTAAAGCACCAGCAGATTTAATGATTTCGTCTATATTTGTGTCTTTTAATCCAGCAATAAGCTTGGTGATTTCAGTTTTATCAACTTTTGCACCCGCAGCAGTTAATACTTTTTCTACATTTGCTTCTGTAATCTTTCCTCCAACTTTATGAAGCAATAATGCAGCATAAATGCTTTCCATATTTTTAAACCTCCTATTTAATATTTTTTATTTTAAATATATTACACTAATTGATTATTGTATTATTTTAAATTTCAGCCAAATAAACCTCCAATACCAACCTCTTCTTCCTCGGATTCTTCTTCAGTTTCTTTTTTTTCAACTTTTGTTTCTTTTTCAGCAGGAACTTGAATTCCCTCTCCAAAGATCATTGCATTTAATAAATTAGCTTCAGATACAGCCTTTCGAGCATATTCATGTGTCATATCTTCCTCGTAGAAGGGCATTTTAAAAAGAATTCCAAGCGCCTCTTTGTATGCTATAGCAACATCTTTTTTGAACTGATCTATATCGACATATAATAATTCAGCAGGTATAAACTCTCCTTCACTCCACCCAATATGAATCTTAATCAATGATTCTATTGGAGCTATACCTAGTTTTTTCAGAACGGCGGCTTGTTTCACTGTAACCAAATCACCTGCTTCATGAGTTCTGGTATCTTCTCGAATGTGTATCGTATCATTTAGTATTCGTGTAGGAAGACGTAAAATCATATTCAATTCGCTAATAACTTGACCTGTGGGTAAACCTGTGTCTCCTGCAGGAACCCAGATGTCTACTGGGGTTATTTCATTTGGTTTAGCTGAAACCATCCATTCGTATTTATGAAAGATGTTTTTTAATTCAAGTAAATCAAGATTTGTAAATACAAGACTAGATTGACCTGGGATATTGTTAGCTAGTTCATCTAATTTTTGCTTCTTTGATTCTTGTTTATATTGCTCTATTGCACGTAATTGAAGAGACTTTCTAGACATTCGAAATACAGCCTTTCCCCTTAATATTTTTCGCATCGTTTGGAATTGCATATCGTTTATGTGAGCAACTTCAATAACGGCAACATTTTTATAATTCCTAAATAAATCAATTAAATGATTAATTTCATCCAATTTCCATTGTGGTATAGGTTTTTTCTTAATCATATTTTCACACCTCTATACTTTTTAAAAAATCTTCAGTAACTTTTATTGGTTTTCCCATTGTCGACTTAAGATACATTGATTTGAAATTATTGAATTTATGTGGCATTTGATCACCAATGAAATTAACAACTGTTTTCATGTTTTCAAATAGTTTGTCAAACTCCATAGATTTTTTCCCAATTTTTGCGTAAATGATTGGTTGTTTCTTCATTTGAATTCTTATCACTTTTTTATATCTCTCGAAGGCAACCTTTAAGTCATTTTGATTAGAAATAATTCCATACCCTGTTGGAAAGGGTTTTGGCATTTTTCCTAACGGCCCAAGAAATCTTGCTAAGTATCGGGCTACATCTCGCATTAACTTATCTTCTACAACGAAGAAATCATATTTTTTTGCAAATTTTTTCTTATACTTTTTCTCTTCATTATTTAGTTTAATCAAACCATCTGAGTTAAGAGTATCAACGCCAAGTTTCTTTGCTTCGAGCAAAATCTCATCTGAAGCAATCACACATATATTAGGTTTATTATCTGTGGTAAGCTCATTCGATAAGATAATTTCTTTATCCATCCTGTTTTTTGGATCATTTAGATTGATGTCTTTGATGTTTATGATGAGATCAATTGATTCATCAAATTTTCTAACTTTATCTTTAAATCCTTCTTTTTTAATTACAGAAAAATCAATAGCGGCGTTTAATGATCTTTTTAGTAATTTATCATCTACTTTCAATCTTATAATTCACCCTTTATTCTATCATCATATTCTCCATTTTCTATTCGTTCTTGGATTGTTCTTGGATCTTCTCCCTCTACAGTAAGCCCAACCGATAAGGCTGTTCCTAGAACTGATTTAACGGCGGCTTTATATGTTTTATCAAGAAATTTCCCCTTTTTCGCATCTACTACATTTTGAATTTGTTCAAGTGTCACATTCCCAATTTTATCTTCTGAACTGGCAGAACTCCCTTTTTCAGCACCTATTTCTTTAAGTAATAATGATGCTGTAGAAGGCGTTTCAATAAAAATTTCAAACTGTTTGGTTTCTGGATCACATTCAATTCTAACTGGTACTGTTAATCCCTTAAATACCAT
>CAYZTE010000046.1:0-15582 GCA_964481225.1 uncultured archaeon
AGATATTACACGAATTCTAATTTTTTTATTATAATTTCTTCTGTAGCATTAAATTAGATAATTGATTAAAATGCAATCATTAATTAATAACGCACGCAAGAGAGAAATAATAAGACCAAATATAGCAAGTTTTGGTCAGGCAAATATTAAAATTGTAGGTTGTGGTGGTGCCGGTAATAATACAATAAATAGGCTAATGAAAATAGGCATTAAGGGTGCAACCTGTGTAGCTGTTAATACCGATTGTCAACATCTAGATAGCGTCGAATCCCATATTAAAATATTGATTGGTAAAAATTTAACCAAAGGGCTTGGTGCTGGAGGAAATCCCGAGATTGGCAGAGCCGCAGCGGAAGAGTCTCGAGAGGATTTAACTAGAGTTTTAAGAGAATCTAATTTAGTTTTTATTACTTGCGGCGAAGGGGGAGGGACTGGAACTGGAAGTGCTCCTATTCTAGCAGAAATTGCAAAACTTGAGGGTGCAATAGTCGTAGGAGTAGTAACCCTTCCATTTGACACTGAAATCGGTCGTATTGATAAAGCTAAAATGGGTTTAAATCTTTTAAAACGTTATGTCGACACTTTAGTTGTAATTGATAATAATCGATTATTAGAAATAGCTCCTAATCTACCAATAATAGAAGCTTTCAGCGTGGCGGATGAAGTTCTCGCTACAATGGTGAAAGGTATCACAGAAACAATTTCATTGCCATCATTAATAAATTTGGATTATGCTGATGTTAGGACCATATTAAGTACTGGTGGTGTGGCAATTGTAGGTGTTGGTGAATCTAATAAAAAGGAAAACCGAGTTGATGATGCTATTAATGATGCACTCAATACTCCATTACTAGACGTTAATATAGATGGAGCAAAAGGTGCACTGATTCATATTTGTGGTGGAAATGATATGACGTTAGCAGAGGCGAACTCCGTAGCTAAAAAAATTTCGGAAAAAATGGATGTGAATGATTCTATGGTGATTTGGGGTGCTCGAGTTTCAGATGAATTCGATGGTTTTATAAGAGTAATGCTCCTAATCACAGGTATTAAATCTCCTCAAATATTTGGTAGTGGATTTACCACTAATCAATCGGTTTATAATTCCAAAACTAAGTCTTCAAAATTGGGTTTATCTGATGATATTTTTAACATTAGTGAGATTGCATTCGATTAATTAAATTTTTAGTATTTCTTTTATATTTATTTCTAAACTAAATAGTATGAATAATAAGTTTTCTTCAGTAATTCAAAAGGAGACTGAGGATATCATAGAAAAAATTAACTCTTGGAAGAAGTTATTTAATGTTAAAATTGAATATTATTTTGATGGATGGGCTATCTTTTTAAGAGAAAAATGTATCTATCCACGAAGCATAATTATTTTCAAGTCATATGAGAAGGATTCATACTCAATAAAAAGTTTTGAAATCTATCTTCAGAATTTCAATAAAGAAGAATTTAAAGAGTTATATTCTTCGGTAAATATTACAAATCAAAATGACTTACTAAAAGAACTAAAAGAAATAATTTATGGAAAGGATCTGTTAAAGAATGCCTCAAAAATTTATAATAACACATTTTCATAAAAAGATATTAGAACTCAGGTTTATAGAACTGCCTAAATTGCTCTTTCTTTTTCTCATTATATTTATTTTCTAAAAATTTTAAAACTACGTGATGAGGCATTCCATTAATTAGCATTCTTACCGATTTTCTAGCAAATTGTAAATTTTCATACTCTGCAATTATAGACACTGTTTTTCCATAGACAGAAATAAAACTTTCAGCAAATCTTTCGATCGCTTTCCGCATTTCTCCATTTCTACCAATAATACGTCCCTTGGTGCGTTTTATTCGTTTATCGGATTTTCCTAATATAGACAACAAATTTAAAACTTCGAGATCGTAATTTTCTTCTAGTAATTTCATTGCCTTATTTGGATTAAAACCTCTATTAATTGCATTTATTATTTTTTGAGCAGTATAAGTGTTGAGGGGCATATAATTAGGATCATTTGTTCTTGGCAATACTTCACACTCACCAGATTTGCTATCTAAATTTATTTTTACTCCAAGTTTCTTTTCTATATTTCTCTTGGTTTCTCCATTCTTACCAATTAAGACAGCAATACGATTTTTTCCAATTTTCATATATTTTCATTAGTTTTTAATATCATTCATTAGGATTTAAAATGTTTTAAACATCATTACCTATAACTTCATAGTAAAATGTTTCAGGATCAGGTGTTTCAATTCCTAATTTCTTAAAATATTTAAAAATATTTTTTATATCCCTTGTTAAATAAACTTCTGCTTTTGGATGTTGAGTAGATACAGCTTGAGAAATATCGATCACTACTGGTTTCTGATTATGATATAATATGTTAAATTCACTTAAATCTCCATGGACCAGTTTAGCTTTTTGATATAAAATTTTTATAAAACTTAAAATCTCATTCATAAGATTTATAGTTTCTTTGGGTTTTTTAATGTCTTTTAAAACAGGGGCAGGAATTGATTCAAAACCAATATATTCCATTATTAAAATATTATTTTTAATAAATATGGGTTTGGGTACTCTTAAACCAGCTTTATACGCTCTTTTAAGATTTTTAAATTCTTTACTCGCCCATAAAAATATAATTTTTGAAACATTACGGGGTATCTTTTTAAATCTCGGATCTCCAATAATATAATTTCTCATCCATTTTGAAGTGTTGCTATCAATCTTATAAATCTTGATAGCTACCTCCTTTTCATCTAAATCATAAGCCAAATAAACATTTGCTTCTTTACCGGCAGAGATTACACCTTTAATGTGTTTTAACGGACCATTTGTTAATATTTTATTCAGGTGAAAAATCGTCCTTTCATCAAAAACAGATTCAATGACCGCTCTCTTCTTTGATTGGTCTATCTTTTTAATTCTTTTAATATCAATTGTTCTTTTTTCTAACTGATCTATGCTTGTATCAAACTTTTTATCCATTTCACTATCTAAAAATTCATCAAACTCATCATCAAATTTATTGTTATTCTCTTCCAATAAAAATTCCTCTAATCGTTTGTTTTAATTATTTTTTCATTAAAAAAGTAAGAATAGTCTTTAATCAATTTAGTGTTGTTTTTGCTCCTAAGAATGATTTTGTTTTTAGTAATATTTTCTACGATATAATTTTGATTATCAATTAAAAATTCCTCATTTTTAGATACCGGTAAAAACTTTATTAACGCTTTTAATCTATAGAGATTTCTACCTTTTTGAGAATCCCTTCCAGCCAACTTTTTAGTTCTCTTTAACAAGAAATGATATTTTCCCTTTAAAAATTTAATGATATAATTCATTAGTTCGTTCGTGCTTAGATATAAGTCAATTCCATACTTCTGATCCTCAATTTTTGAAATATATTGCTTATGGTCTTTTACAAATAGTCTGTCCACGTAGTTGTTAATTTCATCTAAAACATTCTTTATCAAATCGAATTGGCTTTCATCTTTAACCCGTAATTGGATAATTGAAATGTAATAAGTCCCCCCTCTTAAGTTAATACAATTCTTGCATAGTGTGTAATTTAAATTTAATTTAACTATTTGTTGATGTTTTACATTGAAATCTTCTCTCAAACTTCCAACAACCATTACTTCAAGTGATTTTAATAGATCTTTAGAAGAATATATGAAACTATTCTCATCAAATGAAAGAGAGAACTCAATATCACTCTTTTTTAAAATTGGTTTAAGCATATACTTCTTAATAGCTTCATCTATTATGGAAAATAGTTCATTTTTTGAGGTTTCAATCCATATATCTTTCTTAGAATAGTTTCCACAGTCAATACAGATATTTAGTGAAAATCTTTTAGGTATTTCGAATAATGGATTGTCATTTAAATAACACTTAAGACACATTCCAAAATGAGGAGATCTTACATCTAACTTTTTTCCACATATTGCACAAAATCGATTAGGCATTAAAACATCATCTTTAAGGCCATTGGAATCCCATTTATATATCTAACTCCTTCTTTAGGCAAAATTTTACAATCAATAGCCTTGTTTGTAATACTTTCTCCTACTATATTAAAACAGGAAGCTTCTTTTAAAATATTGATTGCGTCTTCTAAATCTATTAATTTTCCTCCGAAGAATTGATTAGATATTTCAATTCTTAAATTATCTTGCGAAAAGACCTGGTTGAGAAGGGTTTCATCACAACAAGCGATAGTTTCAAGATCATTATTAATATGAATTTTAAGATATACTTTCATAAATTTTATTTTTATTCTCTTTTTATTATTTTTCTTTAATTTCTTGTCTTGCTCCACATGCAGTACATTTCAAATAGGGCTTTTTTCCTTCTCTTTGAATTTGGGTATCCGGTTTATTGCAGATGCTACATAGTACATAAGTTTTAGTGTAGTTTTCAATTAATCGGTTTAATACTTGCTCCTTATATTGCCCTTTCAAGAATAATTGCTGGCCCCTCACTTCACCCATAGTCCCCGCTTTTTTAAGGAATATCCCCAAAAAATGCTTTTTATCTCTATTCAAAGCACTTATAATTTTGTTAAAATTTGTAATGAAGGTATTCCTACTCTCAATCCGAAGCTCTACTCTAGGAGTTTCGAATCTTGACATTTTTTTTACATTTTCGGGTATCTTTTCATAAGCCTTATCTAATAAATCTTTATAATTATTTAGGTCCATAATAAAAGTGTTCATTTTATTTCTTTATGAATAAATAATAAAAAGAAAGAAAAATATTTTTTGATTTAAAAATCTAATATTTCAAAAAATCTATGAGTATGATACATATCTATTGTTATCTGAAACATAAATATGGGATTCTGAGATCATATCATTAATGTAAATCTCAAATTTAACGTCTGCTATTTTTATTTCTTCTTTTAAGTGTTCAAGATTTATTCCATTCCCTTTAATAGTATGCTCTGTAATTGTTAAGTAAATTTTTTCTTATAATATCAATTGGTGTCATTCTCTTCTTCAAAAAAGGTATCTATCTCCACTTCATTTGAAAGGTTATCAATGTCGTCTCCCATTTCAGTAATAACAGGAATCTCGTGAATATCTCCATTCTTTAATCTCTTTATAATTTCAGCACTCCTTAACAAAACCTTATTCGGATTTTCCACTTTTTTCATAATTTCAATCCAAAGAGATATAAAATCACCGTATTTACTAACTCGACCAATAACATCTACAATATCACCTTTGTTAAAATGATGAAACACTTCCGGATTAATATTTCTAATAAGTCCTCTTATCAATCCTGTACCATCATCAAGATCAAAATCTAGTCTAATATTAGAGTAAATATCCTCTTCTGAATATTGCTCCTCTTCCATTGATTCAATTACACTTTCTTTTTTTTCTATAATTGTAGCAATGATTCGAACCCGTTTTACTTTTCCAAAAATTGTATGAAAGAATTTTTCATTTTCATCATAATATCCTTTTTCTAAATGTTTTATCCAACAATTTATTGCAGGTAATCTCTTAAAAATCCGTGTTTCATTCATTTTATCTCAGTCCTTGTCTCATGATATTTTTATTCATTTATTGTTTTAATATAGACATTCTTATTAAGCCAATAACATTCGAAAAATTTCTTTTCTAATTGAAGGAAAGCTTAAAAAATTAGTAGCGGGGGTTCGATTTGAACGAACGATCTCAGGGTTTCTTAATCTCAAGTACTAACTACACGAAGCAGTTGTACTTTCAGCATTTATGAGCCCTGCGGCATAAACCAGGCTAGCCCACCCCGCTAGGAATAAATCTATGAGATTCATTTGTTTAAGATATATTATTATTATTATATATACTACAATATAAACCATACAATTAAATTTTTTCCTATTTCTAGTTTAATCAAGTTCTAATTTGTCAAATAGAAATTTTGGAGCTTCACAATATTATAAGATTTAATTGATTAATTCTCATTTTTTCAGATATAACCATTAAGTTTAACTTCTAATTTAAATTAGATATTAAAAGATTAAATAAGATAAATGGTAATGAATGGTTCTATTTAATGCATTATTAGATTTTGTTTTAAATCCTTTATTTATATTCTCCTTACTTTTTTGGTTAATTGTTCTCCTTTTATCCTATTTATTAAGAAATAAAAAAGAAGCAGCAATTGTCTTCTTTCCTTTACTAGCAATGTTTAAAACGAAAAAATTGAATAATTTTATAAAAAGAGCATCCAAAAAAGCCCCTAAATTTTGGAAAATATTTTGGACAATTGGTATATTCATATCATTTGGATTTACGATATTTGCTCTTTATTTCTTCTTTTCAAACTTTATCAATTTGATAATTAATCCAAAACCTGAACAAGCGGTTGTCCCTATTATCCCTGGAGTGACAATCGATCTTTCTCTTTTTTTGACTTATTTAATTCTTCCGATATTATTCATAGTTACAACACATGAATTTGCACATGGAATTTCTGCAAGTGTTGAGGGTGTAGATATTAAGTCTACTGGAGTTCTTGGAGCAGGTCTATTTTATATAATAGGATTTGGTGCTTTTGTGGAAGTTGATGAGAGATTATTAAATTCAAGCAAGATTCATAGGAATACCAGATTAAGAATCGCAGCTGCAGGTACATATATAAATGGCATAACCGCGGGAATTGCTTTTATATTGCTTTTGAGCTTTCCAGTTATCATTTCACCTTTTTATCGTCAAGTTACTCAAGTTAATACTGTATTAAAACCAGAAGAAGGCGGATTTAATTATGGCAATCTAACAAATGGTGATGTCATACTTGCAATTAAGAAGAAAGGTGCCATTGATGACGATTATGTTTACCTTGATGAGTACAAGGATTATACCCTTACTAATATTCTAAACAATAAAACTAAGCTTAAATGCGCTATAGGTGAGAATTTAACTTTGAAGATATACAATCCTTCTAATGATGATTATTCAGAAAAAAATATCACTTTAGGTCCTCGATATTATATAGGGATTGAATATGAATATATTTCTAATAACGAACTCCAAATAACTAAAATTTACTCTGAAAGTCAGGACGGTAATAATTACGATAAGAATTTACCAGTCGGACAAATTATAGATGAAATTAATGGAATACCAATAGATGTGGAAAACGGAGACACATTAGAGTTAATATTAACAACATTTAATCTAAAGAATATAAATTTGACGATGGATTCAAACACGTGGATTTTAGATGTTGATACTATTGGAGTTGTTATAGGGATTTATAGCAAATCTTATTTCATGCATAAAAATGAAATAGCTAAATTTTTTACCAGCTTTACACCAGAATTTTTATATAGAGAACTTTTTTGGCTTTTCGTAATCGCATTTAGTATAACTTTATTTAATATGTTGCCATTACCCGTATTTGATGGTGATAGAATTGTTAAAGAATTAGTAAATTGGGGTATCGGAGAAGATTATAAAACATTAAAGAAAAAAAGAGATACGCAAATACTTAAAAGAGGCGAAAGGGATTTAGAATTATCAGAATATCGCGTGGAAAAAGTAGATTCGGTGAAATTCATACTAGAAGACCAATCGAATGTACAAAATCAAAGTGAAATTTTATTAGCTAAAGAAAAATATGAACTGATAGACAAGATCGGAGATGGATTTAAGGATACAGTTTCTTTAAACCTTCCAGAACAAACAAAATTAAAAGAAGGTACTGCAGTCGAAATATCTTATGAATATTGGTATGATGAGAAAAAAAGGATAAAACGAACAATTATTAATACTTTACGTGGAGTAACATTATTTATTGTTGCTGGTAACTTTATTCTATCATTCATAAAATTTGGCGCATTAATTTTTTGGATTTAAAGAACGATTATTATCTATCTAATGGTTTTATGAATAAATATAACGTTTTTTTAAAGAGAGGGAAGTGTTCTCATTGCAATAATTCAATTGTAATTCAAAGAAAATATTCTGGTGAAAATCTCTGTCCAGATTGTTTTGTAAGAAATATAGAGAAAATCATTTACAAGACAATTTCAAAATTTAACTTGGTGAAACCTAAGGATAAGATAATCGTAGCTTTATCAGGAGGAAAAGATTCAATTACGCTACTATATAACTTAAATGAAATTCAAAAAAAAAGCTATCAATCTGAACCACTTATAGCGTTAACCATCGATGAAGGGATAAAAGATTATCGAGAGCATAGTATCAAAAATGCAATTAAATTTTGTAAAGAATTGGAAATAGAGCATAAAATTATTTCATTTAAAGATAAAATAGGATATACGTTAGATGAGATTATTGATATAAAAAAAAACCTCCCAGATTATAAGTATGCGTGTAATTATTGTGCCACAATTAGAAGAAGATTATTAAACGATAAAGCAAAAGAATTAGGAGGTACTGTTTTGGCAATCGGACATAATCTCACAGATGTGGCAGAAACGTATCTAATGAATATATTATACAAACGGTTGCATTTAATCGCAAACCAATATCTCTTGAAGGAAGAAAGCTCAAAAATAAGCCAATTCTTCATTAAGAAAATTACACCTTTAATGAGAATTCCCGAAGAAGAGATCTTTTTATATGTGAATATTAAAAAATTCAATTATTATCCATCACATTGTCCATACAGAGAAAAAGATCCAATTATAAGAAAGAGAGTTTTAGATTTTATTCAAGAATGTAAAAAATATAGTCCTGAGATCGAATTTAATTTACTCAGTGGATTTTTAGAATTATCAACTATGCTCTATAATCAAATTTATAAAAAAGAATATCAAATATGTCAATCCTGTGGTTACCCTTGTGGAAATGGCCAAACTTGTACTTATTGTAGTTATTTAAAAGAATTTGATCAATGAGTTTGCTCAATCAAATATTCTCCCATTTCTTTTAGTTTCTCATATTCTCTTATTTCTTCCTTAAATAACGGTACCTCAATCAAATTCTTTTTTAGCTTGTCCCCAAACACTTCTTTTATTTTAATTAAGTTTTTTTGTTGCATCATTCTTCGTGCTTTACAAAAATCACATAATTCCGCGGTATCTTGGTATAACTGATTCACAACTATATTAGAGATGGGAATGTTATGCTTGATCAATTCGTTTAATAACCGCCCAGTTTCCGTAATAGCCATTTCTTCAGGTATCGTTACAATTATAAATGAATTCTTAATAGGATTTGTAAGATCTTCCCTAGCATTTAAAATTGAATTGTGTAATCTTTCTAGAACCTCTAATGAATTGTCTTCTTTTTTCTCTTCCCGAGTAAATAGTCTTTTTACAGCTCCAAACATTTTTCCCATTCTTATTCTCATTTTTATAAGTTTTCCAATCCATCCAGACAAAGTTTCTGGTAAGCTTAAAAATCTTAGTGTATGTCCAGTGGGAGCAGTATCAAATACTACTAAATCATAATCATGTTCTGTTTCTACAAATTCTAAAATTTTTCCAAAAGCTAAAGCCTCATCAATTCCAGGAGGCGTCATTGAAGCTAATTCTTCCATGTCTCCAAATAATGGCGTATTTTCCATTAACCCAGACATACCCATTTCTTCCATTGGATTTATGTTAGTTAATCCCTTAAATTCTGCCATATTTGCCTTAGGATTAATCTCTAATGCGTTAAGATTATTAATACCTTCAATTGGAGTAGGTTTGCCAGGTGGTAATTCAACTCCTAAACTATCTCCTAAAGAATGTGCAGGATCAGTACTTATAATTAGTGTATTTCGTCCGTGTTCTGCAGCCCAAATTGCTGAACTAGCAGCGCAACTAGTTTTCCCTACCCCTCCCTTCCCCCCAAACATAACCATTTTTAAGTTTAATAAAAGGTCTTTCAATTCCATTTTTTATTTTCAAATTCTCTCTTTATTAAATAATATATTTTAAAGCTAGGAGGATAGAAATTTGCATTAATAATCAAGTTTGTAGCGAAGGATAGCTGCAATACCACCGAATGTGCTGTATAACATTTCACCTTCCTCTGTTTCGGTGGATAATATCATTACTTCCGTTCCTGTTGTTTCAGCAATTTCCCCTAACTCTTCTATAATCGATTTTTTCTCGATGATATTAAAACTATTT
Organism: uncultured archaeon; assembly: GCA_964481225.1. GTDB lineage: Archaea > Asgardarchaeota > Lokiarchaeia > Sigyniarchaeales > SOKP01 > Loki-b32. The sequence continues at coordinate 10,092 of CAYZTE010000046.1, forward strand.
GAACTACATTGAGGACAACTTTCCTCTTGGATATCTGCTTCAATTTTATTCAAAATACTTTCTTTAATAGCTCTTTCTTCAAAATATTTACAATTAGAGCATTCTAATTTGATTTTAATTAGATCTAATTTTTCTGAAAGTATTAGGGTATCAATGGCACCATAATTTAAAGCTCTTTGAATTTCCTCTAATCCATATGTTGCCAAACCTGAATCGATGGAAATTTCTTTCAGAAAACGTTGCATAACCTGTTTCTCCTTAATATATTTAACGTCTTCCATTTTATCTTTAACTTTTTCTATCAATGCTCGAATTCCTTCAACGCCACTATATCCAAGATCTACTACATCAATTATTTTATCTCGTAGTCTATAATCCAAACTCTCATCACTCACAAATTTTTCTTTTGAAGGACCTGGACCCCCAATAAAGATCCCCTGTAAATCTTCCATTGAAAGAAACATTTCATTCACGGAATCTGAAATTCGGCGATAAAATCTTTTTTCTCCTTCTTCTATTAGCCTTTCATATCTTCTCTGAGATTGACCTCCGGCTCGGTGTTTTCCGTGAATACCTGATGTAAATTCCCTAATCACTTCAACCTTATTTCCCTTTATATAACCAACGGCCGATTCTTTTCTCCCTATCACCAACAAGCCATATGTTTCTTTAGTTGTAAGCATTCCTTCTAGTGGCCGTAAAAAAAATTCACTAGCACAATGATATCTAAATGTTTTAACTCTATCAGGAGGTTCGACAATGTATAATTCATTTTTTTCTGTCCCTGGAGTGTTGCTTTGAGGAATGGCTCCAGAAAACATAACTAATCCATTTTCTGGAACTTCCTTAATATTTTTTAATTGTCCTAATAAGGTTGAAATGCTATCCAATACGTTTTTTCTAGTTAATTTTGATTTAATATTTTGACTTTCACTAATCTCGTTTTTTAGATGATTTGTAACGTCTGAAATTTTTCTATCGTGAGGAATATACAATGATATTAATTCCGTATGAAATCCTTTTTTTTGCCTGAGATCGTCTAATAACTGTTTTGTCTTATATATCTTTAAATCATTATGTTTCTTTTTTGCTACCGAACTCATATCCATCTACAGTAATTTAAAATTATACAAAAGATTAATAGTTTTTCTTTGTATCAATCTATATAAGGAACTATATTATTGGATTTGAAATCTCATGGATTCGAATAAAAATCAAAATCATCCAGTACCTAAAACTCATCCCCGTTATCAAAGTTTAAAATATCGCCATAAAATTATTGAAGGTATGAAAAATTTGATAGTTGCTGAAGCTGGGTTAATAGCACATGGTAGGGGCGAGTGTTTTGATTATATTTTGGGGGAAAGAACTATTCCTCCAGCAAAACAGGCAATAAAAGCCGCAGTAGCTGCCCTATTGACTGCTGAAAAACCTGTTATTAGCGTAAATGGAAATGTCGCGGCCTTAGTTCCTGAAGAACTTGTCACTTTCGCTAAACTTATAGAAGTTCCCCTTGAAATCAATCTGTTCTACCAAAAGGAAGGTAGGATCCAGGCTATCAAAAGTCTACTTGAAAAAAATGGAGCTACTGATATTAGAGGCGTTGATGAAAGTAAGATGGTTGATTTAGAAGGACTTGAAAGTAATAGGAGAAAAGTAGATTTTATCGCTAAAGCTGATTTAGTGATGGTTCCATTAGAAGATGGAGATAGAACAGAAGCATTAAAAAAATTAAGGAAAAGGGTAATAGCTATAGATCTAAATCCATTGAGTAGAACTGCTTTATGGGCGGATATTACTATAGTTGATAATGTCATAAGAGCAATACCCCAAATGATAAAAGTTGCAAGAAAATTAAAAAATTTAAATAAAATTCAATTAAGTGAGATTTTAAACAACTTTGATAATTACAAGAATATTAAGGATACCTTAAATTTCATAATAGAATATATAGAAAAACAAAAAGAAGAAGCATTTAAAATCGTGAAAGTCTGATTTTTTCGATTTTTTGATACATAAAAACTTAAAAGTTTCCATTGTTATATCCTATATATTAATGAAGCTATTTTTTAATAATATACTTTTAAGCAAGGATAACGATGGGTACTGATAAAGATACGCGGATTCAAGTTTTTAATGATACTAAAAACGATGAGCAAATTATTATAAAAAGATGTACCTTAGATGATTTAGATGGGGTAATAGAAGTTAATGAGAGAGAACTTCCTGAAGATTATCCATATTTCTTCTATAAAAGCATACTTGATAATTTTCCAGAATCTTTTTTAATTGCTAATGACAAATATGGTAGAGTCGTAGCTTATATAATGTGGAGAGTTGAAAAAACTCCTTCATTAAATAGCCTAAGACATGTAAATAAGGGACACTTGGTCTCAATCGCAGTCTTTGAAAGTCATCGAAGAAGGGGCATTGGTTCAACGTTGTTATCAAATAGCATTTCTTCATTAAAAAAATACAAAATTAGCCAATATGTCTTGGAAGTAAGGGGTTCTAATTATGGAGCAATTAAGTTATACGAAAAATTCGATTTTAAAATTGAAACTATAAAAAAGAATTATTACAGAGACGGAGAAAATGCATATTATATGACATTAAGTGTAAATAAGAGTTAAATTGAAGAATATTCTAATCCTTTTATTAAATGTGTTAATAACTCGTTTATTGGCACCTTGATGCCTAAATCTCTCGCATATTTTAAAATTCTTCCATTAATAAAGTCAATCTCAGTTGGCTTTCCATTTAAAATATCTTGCAACATTGAATTCTTATTTTTAGCAGTTTTTTTAGCAACTTCATTAGCTAAACTCACGTAATCTTTTTCATTAAGCTTAATTTTTTTCATTTCTGCAACTTTAATCGCTTCTGTAATTGCTTCTCCCATGAAATGCATTAATCTCTCGCGCTCTAATAATTGTCCATTTCTTAACCGAGTTAAAGCTCCAAATGCGTTGATACCAACATTTATGAATACTTTCTCCCAACATTCTTTAATTATATCTTTGACAATCATAGTCTTTAAGCCAGCGAGTCCTAAGAGATCTTTTAATAACTTTAAATCCAATTCTATCTTTTCTAGTTCTTTAACTTCTAATTCGAGATCATCAATAAAAGGAAATCCAATTTTGGTGATTCCTTCTCCGGTATGAATCAATTGACCAGGTCCTTTTAATATCGCTCCATTTGTAGTTAAAGCTCTAATAATTTTCGATTTAGAAAAATGCTGAACGACTAAATCTTCATTTCCAATTCCATTCTGCAATATGACCAACCATTTGCTAGCATCAATGAGTTTCTTATATTGCATAATTGCTTTTTCACTATCATGCGCCTTAGTCGTGAGAAAAATAAAATCAAATCCAAATGTTGAATCCTTTAATAATTTATTTTCAACATATTTCTCATCTTTATTTGCTTGAATCGTTTTAACCACTTTAACTTCTTGATTTCTATAAATTTTTAGCCCGTTTTCATTGACTTCTTCCGCATGAGCTCTTCTACAAAAGAAAATCACATCTATCTTATGGACATCAGATTCAATACCTGCAATGTACCCTCCAAATAAACTCCCTATTGCTCCAGCCCCAATAAACCCAATTTTTAAGGTCAATTTATTCAAATTCCTTACTACTCCTTGTCGACATCAAAGAAATATATTTAATGATTTATTTTAAAAATTTATCTAAACCCATTTGTCCTTTCGAATATTGTCCTGATTTTTTTTTAATATCTAGTAAGCTAAGTTCTTCTGGTGGATTTCTTGGTTTAACACCTAACTCTTTCATTAACATTAAAGAATTTTTTGCAGCATATCCAGAAAAATGGTTGTTAAAATATATTCCAACTCTCTTAGTTTTTTCAATGACTTTTTTAATTGGTTGTGCCCAGTTTTTTATTTCTTCTTCTTTAAAAAAATAATCAAACCAAATTTTTTTACCAAATCCATGAAATCTAATGTACGCAAAATTCGGATTAGTAACATCCATGCGAGGTGGTAATAATGGCTCTATAACAGCACAATACGTAAGTAATTTATCCGTTAAATAACGAAAGACCTCCTCATCCATCCAAGATTTATGCCTAAATTCGATGACTAGATGATATTCATCACTTTCACGATCTCCAGGCCAATTATCCACAAATTCTTTCAAATTACCAAAGTTCTCTTTTCTATTGAAAGAAGGAGGCAATTGAATTAAAAATGCTAATAACTTTTTAGATTCAATTAATGGCTCCATGGCTTTTAAATAATGGTTTAATTCATCTAAGCAGTAGTTTAAATCGAGTTTATGATCGTGGGTAATGGTTTGAGGTATTTTTGCCGTAAATAAAAAATTATTGGGAGTTTTATTTACCCAATTGTTTACCACCCACTTCGATGGGATATTATAAAAAGTTGTGTTGATCTCATTAGTGTAAAAAACTTCCGAGTAATATGATAGAAAATCCTCCTTCTTTAAACTCTTAGGATAAAAAGAGCCCACCCACTCGTCATATCCCCATCCAGAGGTACCAATCAAAACTTTGCTCTGCATTATTCGCTCTTATTTTCGAAAATATTATAATTAATTCTGTAAAATTACACCATTTCATTGCTAGTAATTTATGTTACTCATATTTAAACTTTAAAAGTTACTATGATTTCTATTTTAGATTCATCTTTTTTTCTTAGCATAATTGAATATTAATGATTATGATCATCCCGCTCAAATTTATTTTTAAAGTTATTGAATCCCGACCAAAAAATTTTTAATGAAGCATTTACTCTAATATTTCGTTGATGGCATTAATTATGTTGGTAAAAAAATATTCACTAAACCATCGACAAGTTATTGGTTAGGAAAATATCTCATCTGAAATTGATGACATACGGCCAATAACTGGCTCAGGCCTCATCGAAGTACACTAGAAAGGATTTCAATTAAAAAGTCTGGTGCTACGGGAAGTGAGTGCCTAAATCGCCCATTTCATTGGGTCATTTTGGGAAACCGGAGCCTAGCATAAAAAATCGTGCTCATAGGAACATACTCCCTATAGAATTAAAGTCTTCTAAATTATCGTCTCGAATCGTCATTTATCGTTATTGAGCTAGCTTAATTTTCTCGCTCAAATAACTTGCCATCTCCGAATATGCAAATCCTTAGGCAAGCACTCTGAATCTTTCCTCAATTAGACGCCAATACGCCTCCGCTATTTGGTGGATATCTTGGCTTGGGCACCGATGAAGAGCGTGACAAGCTGCGATAAGCTCGGGTTAGTCGCATGAAGACGCTGACCCCGAGATGCTCGAATAGGACATCCGCTTGCGAACCAATAATCCGCAAGATTCCCGGCAGGGAAGGGGAACCCTGGGAAGTAAAACATTTTAGTACCAGGAGGAAAAGAAAACAATAGTGATTCCGTGAGTAACGGCGAGCGAAAGCGGAATAGATCAAACCGAATCCCTAGGGAAACCTATGGGAAATGTGGTGTG
>CAYZTE010000047.1:0-3144 GCA_964481225.1 uncultured archaeon
GATCTTCTAAAAATTTTGATTGGGATTCAATTGAGGTTAGAGTAGCACTTGGATTTTCATAAAAATTTTTTATAGCAATTGCCCATTTATTATTGAGATATATTGAGATCATACCTCCTTTTTTAGTAACTCTTATTAACTCTTTTATAGCTAGCTCATTTATCATCCCATCCCAGCACAATATAAAATCAAAACTCTCATCAGCAAAACCAAGATTACAAACATTACACTCTAATATTTTCACATTATCAATTACTCCTTCTTTAAGCATTTTTTGTTTCGCTACGTTTAACATGTTAGGAGATATATCACATAAAGTAATTGAATACCCCATTTTAGCCAAAGGTGAAGTTATTCTCCCTGTTCCTCCGGCAGCATCTAAGATCTTGGCACTTTTATTTTTTGGCAAATATTTCCTCAATAATTCCCAATCTATATAGTTTTCAACAGCTCCCCTAAAACTCTTATAGAAATCATCATAGGTTTTAGCACGATTATTCCACTTTTTCCTAACGTTATCAATTTCTTTTAGATTATACTGATTCATTTAGATATATTCACTTGAATTTAATTTTTACATGATTTACAATTATAAGATTGAATTTAAATACTTAGTTGGTGAATAATAAACACATAAAATCTAATTTTTTAACAAAATGAATTAGAGATTTTAAGGGATTATCGGTCCCATCCGCCCCATCAGCCTCGTAATTTCATAAGTTAAATGGAATGGAATCACCCGAGATTCAAGCTGTTTTCTAACCCACTTTTCATTAATTTCAGACTCATCATCTGAAGGCACGTGAAATTTAAGCTGTTTTTTAATCCACTTTTTATCAATTATAGATTTATCAATTCCAATATTTTTGAAGAACTTTCTTAGTCCAACTCCAACCTTTAAAAATCCTAATAAGGCTCTCATCTTATCATCTGGCTCTTTTTTATTTGCAACAGTTTCTTGGATGTTCTTTATCAACTCATCTCTCACTTCAGGTTTAGTTAAAATACGCTCCTTCCCTACGTATTTAACGATTCCATCAGCTCTTAATTCGCCCCACATTTGTTCCTCAAGATTTCCTTGTGTTTTTGCGAGTTTTCTAATATATTTATTAATCTTCTTATGTTCACTAGAAAGTAAGTACAGCGCGTTATCTAAAATGGGATTGCCTGGAAGCGAATTATCTACAATTTCAAAATCATTTATATTTTCTCCTATTGTTATTTTTTTAAGCAACATTAATTCTTGTAAGACTGCTGCTGATAATACAAGTTTAATAAACCTTTTGTCAATCATCCATTTGAGTTCTCCACTTTTTTCTTTAGAACATAACAACATTGTTTCCTTCCAAAAGAGCACGAATTTTTCACCCTTCTCTATAATAATCAATATAATAGTATAATAATATCCTAGATAAGTTTAAAACTTATTTAAGAATGGTTTTCAAAATTCTTGAAATAATAACAAATATTCCACTTTAAATATTTTACAATTATTTTTACAGAGTTATTCATTTTGATATTCTTTTTTTAAAGAAGTTGTTAACTGTCTTAACTTCTCTGATATTTCCAATCTAAAAATATGAGCACCTTCTAATTTCTTATATTTTTCAGGCAATTTTTTTATATTTTCTAAGTAAAAATTGCGAATTCCGTCTAATTTAGGCAATACACTAACTAAATTACCATCTTTCATTATGGGTATTAGTAATGGTTCAGAATTCGGAGGTGCTGGCTCATCTGCAAGAGTCAAGATATCTTCTTTGAACATTCCATTTTTATCATAAATCCTATATGTTTGCTTTATTCCTGGATATGTTATTTTTTCTTCACTTATTTTGATTTTAGGTTTGTTATTATATTCAATTAACTTATACACGCCAGAAATGGTTGGATCATCTCGCGATGTAGCTAATTCTGTTCCAATTCCAAATGCATCAATAGGAGCCTTTTTATCAATGATTTCTTTTATTTTATATTCGTTTAAATCAGAACTTGCCACTATTAATACTTTTTTGCAACCGCCTTTATCTAAAATTTTTCTAACTTCTTTAGCGTGTTCGATAAGATCTCCAGAATCGATTCTTACAGCCTTAACTTGGTTTCCAAACTTCCAGCATTTTTCAGCACCTTTCTCTGTATCATAAGTATCAATTAAAAGTATTGAATTTTCACCATAAATATTAAAATAGGTATTAAAACTATCAATCTCTTTATCAAATTTTTGAACAAAACTATGAGCCATGGTACCAGTAGAATTTATCCCCAATTCCATATCAGCTATTACATTGCTAGTGCCATTAAACCCGGCGATATAACTCGCTCTAGCGGCATACACGCCTGCAAGTGGACTATGGGATCTCCTCGTACCAAATTCGAGAAGTTCCTTATCTGGTGCTAAATTTTTAATTCTTGAAGCTTTGGAAGCTACTAACGTTTGATAATTAATTACATTAAGTAAATACGTTTCAGCTAACTGTGCGTTAATCATTGGGCCCTTAACTCTCACTATTGGTTCGTTAGGAAAAAAGAAATTTCCTTCTTTCATTGCCCATAAATCTACATTAAATTTAAAATTCGGTAAATAGTCATCAAAAAAACTTGAATCAATTTTTTTGAACACTGGTTTGTTTCTCAAAAAATGTATTATTTTTTCTGTAAATCGTGCATTTTGTAAATAATGGATTGCTTGTTCCAAACCAGCAAAGATCAAATAATTACGACTTTTTGGGAATTTTCTAATAAAGAGCTCAAATACAGCAATATCATCTTTATCATCAATATTGTTTTCAAGATTATATTGATAATAGGCAGCAGTCATTGTTAATTGGTAAAAATCCGTGCTCAATATTACGTTAGTATCGTCAATAAAACCAGAGCTTATATCATTCATATCTTTTCTCAATGATATTACTTATACTTATTTAAGTATTTACTTTGTTTTTTTAGTTTTAAACATTATTTTCAAAACGAAAATTGAAATAATTAGAAAATAATAATTGAACCTTATTTTATTAAATTTTAATCTCTAAAAATGATAGATCTATGAACTTATTTTGAATTTTAAAATTCTAAATTAGTTAATTTAATGCAAGCTTCCCAAAGTCTTTTTGCAATTGAAACATCGTAAGTAATTTTTTTTGATTC
>CAYZTE010000047.1:3244-10709 GCA_964481225.1 uncultured archaeon
TCGAATTTAATGGACTTACTTTGAATCCCTGAAGCTACATTTATAACTCTAGAAGGCGCACTATCTTTAAGCACGTCCAATAATAAATTTGTTAATAAAAATGGAGCTAATACATTAACTGCAAACGTTAACTCCAAACCATCTACAGTTTCTTGACGTTTAGTTGGATTGACTCCTGCATTATTTATTAAAACGTGGAGCTTGCTATATTTCTTCTTGAAATCATTAACAAATTGATGAATAGATTGTTGCGATGAGAGATCTGCTATTAACAAATCTACTGACTCATTGCCGCTTTCAGATATTATTTCTGACCTTGCAGCTTCTCCTCGAGACTGATCTCGACACAGCATCACCACTGTTCCTCCTAATTTAGCCAAACCCATTGCTGTCGCTTTTCCAATTCCAGAATTAGCTCCTGTAATAATTATTATCTTTCCTTTCAATATATCAGACATTTTAATCTTGAATTAATTGATTTTCCATACAAATTAGTAAGAAGATAAAATCTTGAACTTGAAACTTTAAATAAGTAATCGAAGAAAGTAAAGCTAATAAAATCTAGGGTAGTATTGAACAAAAGGAGTAAGAATTTACGTCCTCAATTATTTATTATTTAAAGGGAATTATTTATCTCATAATTTTTGGAGTTTTGAAACGCGTTTTAACATTAATCCCCAAAAATTATCTTGATTAACTCCCCCATTACAGCTAATCTTATCACCCACACCTACTCCAGCCTTTTGATATGCGGCATCACTTACTCTTATCCTTAATGTATCCACAGTTTCAATATCAGCTTCTTTATAATCACTAACTTTTTTTAATTGGGGCCCAAATTTTGCATCCTTTAAGGTTATGAGGTAATAAACCGTAATATTTCCTTGAAATTCAGACTGTCTTTCCTGAACATCTGAAATTTCTCCTTCATACACGGTTATGCGTGAATTAATAAAGTTCAGTAACTTGGCTTTTGTGGAACTTTCATCAATAAGAGCTGGTGCAACCAGAGTTACCTTGCCTTTCTCTCCTAGATCTGCCTTTGCAAGTTTTATGTTTTGAACTTTTTTTTCAAAATCTTTAGGTAATGAAGTTAAGGTCCAATCATCAAGCTTAAACCAATCTTGCTTATAAGAGTAGATAAAACCGACCCAGAAATGTCCACAAAAACCCATGTTTGATCCAATACGACAATCGCAATCGCGTTCAGGACTGTCAATATTTTTAGGTGTTATGGATAGAAAAGAGGTTATATCCCAGTTAAATCCTTTAAAGAACAGTTCAATTTCATGTTCATCGGGATTTACAATTTTAATTTCGGCAATACTCTCCCTATCTTCACCATTTATTTTTTTTAGTGCTAAATCTATGCCATTTGAAATAATTTTCAGTTCTTTTTGCTTGATAAGTTCTTCTAATTCTTCCTCTGCTAAGGAGTCAAGAATAAAATCTATTAATTCTAATTTTTTTAATTTTGAAAATCCCTTAATTTCAAAATCACGGCAAATTTGTTTTAAATCATCAACATTTATGTATTGCAAAAGAAAATTCAAGTAAGTTCTATTCTCAATTTGCCTTTTCATAATTTTTCAAGCCCAATTACACTAAAAATATTTATGCTCCAAGTATAATTTGAAATTATCGCTTATAACTATAACTATTCTTAGAAGTACAAGATTTTTAATTTTATAATAATTAATTCAAAAAAAGATGGGAAAATGTCGGGAATCGCACAAAAATTGGTCATTTTATGTCGGATTTTGGACATTTTTTTGGAAAATATGTCAAAATTTAAAAACAATTAACAAGGTGAATGTAAGGAAAATATTTATATAGTCGAATATCTTAAAATAGTAACTAATACATATAAAAAAGTATTTGAACAAAAAGTATGTAGTCGTTATAGGTGATAATTAAAGGTGAGCATTATTGATCCCGATTTTCTGTTGAAGTTTGGAGAGATAAAATTCGCAGAAGAAAATAGTATGGTTATGAATGACTTTGAACGCTCTTTAAAAAAGTATTTTTCAGGTAAGGAAAAATTACCGCATGGTCATTACAAATTCGGAGAAATTAACAATACTCTTGTAAGAGATTTCTCGCGATCTTTTAAGAATTTTTTTGAATAAACAAATAAAAATTTTGGAATATTTTCAGAAATTTATAAATTTTTTATAACTTTTTCTTATATTGGTTTCTGAGTTAAAAGATATATCAAATTTAATCAAAAACATTTTTAATTTTATTTTTATCGTAAGTTTCTTTGAAATAATTTTTTTTTTACTTGTATTCTAGGTATTTTTATTTAAGATAATAGATTACATTTTTAACTAATCTCAAAAGATTTGTTCAAAGTGTAAGAAGATGAAATTAATAAAAGAAATGGAAGAAAAATACATTGAAACCAATGGTATTAAACTTCACACAATGAATATTGGTTCTGGTGAACCCTTGATCTTACTACATGGCTTTCCAGAATTTTGGTATTGTTGGTCTAAAGTAATTCCCTTCCTTAAGGACGATTTTAAATTAATAATCCCAGATATGAGAGGCTATAATTTATCTGACAAACCCAAAGGCGTTGAACACTATAAAATAGAAATTTTAATAGAAGATATAAAAGGATTGAGTGAAGAATTGAAATTAGGAAAATTCAGTCTTGCTGGACATGATTGGGGGGGAGCAGTAGCATGGATATTTGCCGAAAAATATCCCGAGTTTTTAAAGAAATTAATTATTTTGAATGCTCCACATCATAAAATTTTCCAACAAAAATTAAGAACAGATAAAGAACAGCAAAAAGCGAGTTTCTATATTTTTGAGTTTTATAAACCTAATGGAGAGAAGTTCATAATTGAAAATGACTATGAGGCTTTGAGAGAAGCTGTTTTTACAGAAAGTTTCAGTGATACTGACAAGGAAAAATACCTTGAAGCATGGTCTCAACCTGGAGCAATAGTGGGAGGAGTGAATTATTATCGGGCAAATAGGAGCTTTAAGGAATGGACGGGAATCATTGAAGTTCCTACCTTAGTACTTTGGGGAATGAAAGATTCCGCTTTAAGGCCTCAGTTATTAGAAGGATTATCTGATTTCGTTGAAAACCTTAGAATCGAACGTCATGAGAATTCTAGTCATTGGATTACCCATGATGACCCTAAGTTTGTGGCAACAAAAATGCGAGAATTCATTATAGAATAATATCGTTAAATTTATTAAGATCATTTATCGATACCAACATAATGAATAAAGTTTAATTTAAAAGAACAATTATATTAATTGTAATAAACACGATTATAGAAAATGGAAGAAAACAACAAACAATTTTGTTGGACTGTCAAGCTCGATTGGTTAAACATTTTAAAAATGCTGAATCTTGTTAGCATTAGACAGATACCAGAATTTAAAAAGTCAAAGGCAATCAGAAAAATAACAAGAATTCAAGGTACTGAAAATCTCTTGAAATTTGAACCGGAATACTTAGATAAGCTCGTTGTTAATGAATTAAAAGAATTAATGAAAAAAGAATTAGTTCTAAACGCAAGAAAACAAGAGAAAATTGAAAGAGAACTGCGTGATAAGATAATTCCCTTTAAAAGAGGAGGGATAATTAAAATAGATCCTCGTGATTTAAAAGATTTTAATGGAGATCCAGAAAAATTGATAAAATATTTCTACAAAAAGTTTCTTGGTGATGACGATGATGACAAGGACGATGATAAAGATAAACACAAGGAAGACAATACAGGTTATTATATTTAAAACATTATTCAAGGCTTAAAACTATAGCTAACTCCTTTTTGAATATTAATAAGAAAAAAGTTTTTTAAGTTATTTTATCTCTTAAACGACTCAAATTTGATTTTTTCACTTTTCGATAACTTAAAAAGAATAATATATACGCTAAACAAGACCAAAAAATCCATGATAGAACTTGGATTGAATTAAGATTTAAAAGATAATTCAGATAATCTTCAAAAATTTCAAAACCAAGATCATTCATATCATCTGGGAAATTAACAATATTACTATGGAGTTTTATCGTGACGACTTCATGATCATTGCGTCTCAAATTTTGAAAAATACTTGCAATAGACATATTAGTTGGATCGTCTAACCTTAATTTCACAATGCAATTTAAATCTTGGTTTGTGTGGATATCTGAACCACCAAAACAAATTAAACTATTATTTAAACAAAATTCTCGTATTTCTTTATCTTGAACGCTATCCCCATTAACAATTTCGAAACCATCAACACCCCAATTCATTAAATCAGTAAAATTATATGGAACTCCCAAACCACCATTTTTATTTGGTTTCGCATTGTAATGATTAACGATCACATAACCTCCTTTACTTTTTACATATTTAATCATCTCAGAAGCGTTCATCACTTTAGTGAATGGATTATCTGATATAGGCGGTACTATTGTTTCCTCAATCCCATAATAATTCATGTGGATTTCAGGTTTGGGTTTAGTCCATTCTTCAGCAATAAAAACTAAAAAATCAAAACCATTCTCTTCTACGAATTTTTGGGCCACTTTCGCTCCCCGAATATTATCATGATCTGAAAAGGCGGCTCCTGATATCCCATGCTCAATGTAATACAAAACTCTTTGTTCGGGTGTTAGCCAACCATCGGACATAGTCGTATGGCAATGGAAGTCAAATAAAAATTCATCACCAGCTAGATCTGTTTCTATACGATGAGTTGGAAAGGGAATAGAAATTAAAAGAATGTTTGCAGCAAGAAATAAGTAGGCTGTTCCTAACATATAAATTAATTCCCTCTTTCCCACTCTTGAATAATTTGAAAGTCTTCTATCTTTTTTAGGTAATTTTTTGCTCTTATTAGATTCATAAAATAATTTTAAATTAGGCTGTAATAGTTTTAATATGATATAAGAAATCTTAATAAGCAAAATTAAGATGGCAATCCTTATACCTAACTGAATAATAACCATAAAATAACGAGATACAAAAAAGAATCCTAAAATTAAATATCCTATGAGAATTATTGTTCCCATTACTAATACAGTTATAGAGAAGAGCTTAAAAGCAAATCTCATAAAATCATCAACTAGATACATTGAAATTTTATATTTCTCTGATTTAATAATGCCAATTTTCTTAATACATAAATAAATAATCCGAAAAACAAAATATAGTATGAAAAAAGCTATAAGCCAAAGGAATTCCATCCCAAAAATGTAAGATAATCCCATAAATGGTTCAATAAAATATCTATCAAAAGGAATAAAAGAAGTATAATCTGAAGATACATCTTTTTGGGCAAGTGCATCATAAAATATTACTTGTCTCTGCCCAATAACAGCTAAAATTATTAAAAAACAAACCCAGGTTAGAAAAGCAATTGAAATAATAGTGAAAAATTTGTTATTTTTTACATATGATCGAATTCTCATGATAATAACTTCAATTAAACTAGTTAATAAATTTTAAAATCTTCGAAAAAAAGCAGTAATTCCTAAAACATTAAACCAATATATATTTATCTAACGTCCTCAATGATTTCCTAAATTTTTGGTAAATTCTAATATCAACAACGGGTAAAGCATCACAAATTTTTCTTCTTAAATCTTTTTCATTAATTTTACAAGATTTAGAAGGTTCTCTACCTTTTAAAATCAAATATAATTGGGGCATTTGAGGATTTGAAGGATGAATATCGTTATTCAGATATTTTAATGAGGAGGTTAATTTATCAATAATAAATGCATCAAAATCTTCCTTATTTCTAAATTCAAAATTCAAATAAATTGTTTTCCAAAGATAGTTTCGATTCACTAAATGAATTATTTTGACTTGTTTTATAAATCTTTCAAATTTTTTTGAAATTTCTACTAAAAATGTACCTCGTTTGAATGAGTTATCAATTGAACATGCTGCTTCAGAAGATCCTGGGTTATATATCCAATCTTCAAGAATGAACTGCTTATGAAAATGACCTAAAGCCAAATAATTTACTCGATGTCTAAGGTGTTGAATATCTTTTAAATTAACCCCTGGAACATTTTCCATCTGACCTTCAATGCCAAAATGCTGTAAAAGAATGTTAAATATCCCATTATTCTTAACAATTGCTTTTCTTATTTTTGAAAGAAAGGATATCGGTTTTTCGCCAAGGTAACGATTACCATGAATCATCACATCCTTGATTTGAATTTTACCACCTTTTTTCGTATCAAAATTATAGAATGTGAACATCTCCTCTAGAGATGCTTCTAAATTAGCATCAAGGAGCACAATTAATCCTAAGCTATTTAATAATTTTAACCACGACTGACCTCGTCGTTCAAATCTGACTCCTCTTGAAAATTTTCTAATATCATGATTACCCTCTATTGCTATGATTAAAATAGATCGACTCGTAAAATCTTTGAAATCTTTCAATATTTTAATAATTTTAGTTAATTTGCCGGGGAGCATTTCGAGCGAAGTAAATACATCTCCCCCTAACAAAATAAAATCAACATGGTAACTTATTGCTAATTCCAAAATTTCTTGAAAAGCATGAATAAAATCATCTGATCTATACTCATTTCGATATTGTGCAGCACCAAGATGTATATCACTTGCATGAATGAATCGTGTATTATATTGATCATTAATGGAAGATTTTTGAAAATTTTTAAATTTAGCCTCAAAATGATTAGCTTTTGTCATTATAATTGAAAAAAATTCTAGTAGTTTTGAATGATATTTTAAATATCAAACTCTAATTTTTAAATAATAAAAGCCTGAAAAAGTAGTGAAAACTAGGTTTTAAAAATAATTCATTTGAAAAAGCCATCCAGAACTCATGTAAATGTTAAATATAAACCCCCTTTTAGAATACTATTAATTTCCTTAAGTAATTCTTTTTTAATTTTGTCATTGAAGTTGATATTTTTGCTATTTAAAAAGAGATCCAATTGTTCTTTTTTTAATTTTTCTTTTTGATTTTGTTTCGCCCAATCAACAGCATCATTCATTAATTTTGCGTCATCTCCATTTATGAAATCTGGTAAATAAAAATCAGCTAAAATTTTGGAAATATAGAAAGTTCGAACATATAAACCGTTCCCATCAAGAGTCTTATAAATATGAGGTACTAATTGAGGGAGAGTATCTATAACTATATTTTTGCCTGCTTTTTGTATTTTTTTGTAAATTGGCATCCATTCATCCGTCCCTTGCAATGCTTTTCCAGATCCAGGAACCCACTGAATGCCTGTTAATTGAGGTATGCTTAAAAAATCCTCTAAATATGGAATTTGATATACTCCATCCATATGATATATAGCATAATCCATGTATTCCATTTGGGCAATGATATCTGGTAATGCAAATCTCTTAGACCATTTTGGATTAAGCATGGCTATAAAATCACATTGGACCGGATACCATCTTTTTTTGCCCCAAACATTCAACCAAGCGTTACAACCTTCAGTATATTT
>CAYZTE010000047.1:10809-14816 GCA_964481225.1 uncultured archaeon
TGAAATTTTGGTTCTATGCCAAATACTGCTGCTAAAATTCCTGCTCCGTAATTTGGATGATACGTTGGGATAGATTCTCCTCCAAAAATAGTTCGAACTGCTCGTCTTTCAAACCCATAGAGTGCTTCCTCAATAGCATCATGATTTTGGGCTAATGTCCAATCATTACACCTAGCATCGCTATAACCACCTATTATTTTTCCTCTTTTTGGGATATAATAGGAAATAGTAGGGCGATCAATAATTTCATGGTCCCACCATGCTTCTAATCTTTCCTTAGCTTCTTTAATGTCTTCTTTTAGTTCCATGTGAGTGTTTTCTCATGAGAAATAGATAATACTAAATAGCAAAATTCTTAATTTCTTTTGAATTATTCGACTCACGATAATGTAAAAAACAGATAAAGTAGAAATGCGGGATAAAGAAATTCATTACGAAATTGGAGTGATTCACGGTCGATTTCAATTACTACATAATGATCACCTGAAATATCTCTTGGCCGGAAAAGAATTATGCGATCACCTAATTGTTGGAATTACAAATCCTGATCCCTCACTCACGAGAGATTCAGAGGCAAATCCTCATCGAAGCACGCCTCTTGCAAATCCTTTAACATATTATGAACGACATTTAATGATTAATGAGGTATTTAAGGAAAGAGGATTAAGCCCATCAGAGTTTTCTATTGTACCATTTCCCATTAACGTGCCAGATTTGATTAAATATTATGTTCCAATAGATGCCATCTTTTTCCTAACGATTTATGATGATTGGGGTAGGCAAAAAAAACAATATTTCGAGTCTCTAGGATTGAAAATTCACGTTTTATGGGAAGTGCCATTAGAGAAAAAAGGACTTAGTTCAAGCGATATACGTGAGTCCATAATGAAAGGAAAACCTTGGGAACATTTAGTTCCTAATAGTGTAGCAACACTCATAAAAGAATGGAAAATTGCCAATCGGTTAAAAAATTTAAGCTCAAATAAGAATGTCTAATTATATAAATATTGAAAAAATAGTATATGAAATTCAATTAACAAATTAAAAATTAATATTTAGTTAATCCAATCTATTTAAATCTTTACTGCGATAGTATATTAATTAGATAGTTATAATTATCTAATTTTATTAGGATCAACTATTTAATACTGGTGAAAAAAATCACTTTATTTCAAGTAAATATTAACAGATTTATCTTAATTTATGTAATTCAAGGAATTATGCTGATTTTTTTTTCATCTTTGGCTTTTCAAATATTGAAAAGAAGAAGACAACGATTAAATATAATTTTTAGTGGATTCTTTATAAGCGTAATTATTAGCAATATTTTAAATATGATTTATGGTGCGATGAGTGATCATACAGTCATTTTGATTCTTAATTTTTTTGCAAATTTCTTTAGTTGTTTCAGCGGAATATTCATTCTTATTGTTAATATGATAATATTAGAATCAACTATAATATTCCCCGTAAAAAGGCAAAATAGATATATTTTACGTTATGGTATATTGCTCTTCTTCGGAATACTAATACTAGTATTACTCGGAGTATTACTTAAAAAACCTGACAAAATAGGAGTTGAGATAACTGATAAAGGTGCTCCAAAATTTAGTCCAATTTTCTTCATTTATATTATTTCAATCATAACTTTTTTTGCAGTTATACCAATAATTCGAACATCCTTGAAAATTTACATTAGTTTTGAAACGAGGGCTTTAAAAAAAAAATGGCTTTATTATTTTATAGGTACTTTGGGCGCGTTTAGTATTTTATACTTGATTTTTATAGGTAATCTGTTAGATAATGAGACATTTAAGTTAATTATCAGTATATATGGAATTTCAGTAATAATCTGGGTTTCTTTAATGTATTATGGTTTCGGTATTAAAATAAAAACATAATCTTTTGTTATTAGATTCAGTTTTTATTGAAATTAATGGTATAAATGCTACTTTCGTAACTTTTTTCTAAATTTTTTTTCACAAACTTTTCATTTTTTTCACGTGAAAAAATAGAAAACCTTATAAACACTTTTGAAAAGTAATAATTATCTTTTAAAAAATTGATATCGATAAGTGTATTTGGATGCAAAGCATAAGTAAAAAACATATAAGGTTACCGGAAGATGATACTTATTTTCAAAAATTTGTTGCTAAAAATGGTGAAGAATATGGATTAAGATTTGGAATTCCAAATGATGCAAAATCTATTTCTATGATTTATAAAGAAATATATAATTATCAATATCTCAATCCAGTAGTTTACAATACCGAACTTTTAAAAAGAGAATTATCACAGAAAAATAATATCTGGTTTGTAGGTGAATTATTAGAAAATAAAGAAATTGCAGGTACTGGATTAATAGAAAAAGAAAGATATATTGCTCATGCCTGTAGAGGAGTTGTAAGGAAAAAATTTCAGGGATTAGGAATTACAACAAAAATAGGGGCAGCAGGTATAATAACGGTTACAAAAATGCCTCAATTCAAAGATGTGTTAAGACTTAATTCTGAAGTTCGAGGATTGAAGATTGGAGCCCAAAAACTTCTTAAAAACTCAGGGGCATTACCATATGGTTTAATCCCTGCTTATCTCAATTATGGAGATAAGAGACAATTTCAAATCGATGATAACAAACCATTCCCTCCACAGCGCGAAGAACCTGCATTTCTATATTCAATTATATTTAAAAATTTATGGAAAAAAAGAGAAAAAAATATTTATTTATTAGATAATGAGGATTTCATCTTTTTCTATGACTTCATTAAAAGAATGTCTAGAAAAATGAATGAAGATGTTTTAATACTTGAAAAAGGCAAAAAAAACAAAAGCTATGAACTATTCGGTGTTTCTAAGGATTATTTTGAAGGGATGGTGAAATTTTATGGTTATATTAAAGAAAAAGCTTTGAATAATTTGATACAAGTGTATTCTGATTGGAGAATTATTATTTGGAAAATACCCACTACTCCTCTTGGATTACAGTCAATGTCTCTTGCTATAGATAAAGGATTTAAGGTTGTTGGTTATGATATTGGTTTTAATAATATAAACTGGACTTTATATGATTCGGTTATACTGGTATCTTATCCTAAAACTAGTTTTAAAGTTCCAATAGTAAATTCTCTAGATTCAACAAAACCTCTATATAATAAGATAAAAGAAATTTTTTTGAGAGATCTATCAAATTAAAACTTAATCATCTTTTCTTTGAAGAATAACAAAAAAAATAGTAATTTAGCCTTTTAATTTTTATTAAACTAACAAGGAAACAACTTTTTCTTCAAATGTTTTTGTTCCTGTTCCAAAAAGTTTATCAAGCGTTTTTTTAAACGTTTCAAAATGACCCGACTTGGTTAGATTACACCCGTCAAACTGAGAGCTAAATTTTTTTAACAATTTTTCCAATAATGGTTGGATTGTTTTTTTCAGATATTTTTCAAGCCTTTCGTCTTTATCTATAACTAGAAAAGCAACTATTTCTTGCTCTTTTCTAAGATGATCTTTAATATTTCCTTTCTTAAAAATAATTGTATATTTACTGCTTTCAAAATATTCTACAGGCTCCATTAAGCATTCAACGAAAGTTCAGAGGCTGCTCATCAATCCGCTGGTACAAACTAAATTTAAATTGTCCTTACTAACTCTATGATAACTAGTAAAAATTATGGGAACTCTTTGATGCATTATACCAGCTTCGCGAATCAGCATGATGATGTGAGATATAAATTAAGCCAAATCCCTTCTCAAATATATTCTCAAGACCTTGCTCCAGATAATTACTGCATTTCATATATTTAAATTTAATTGTTTTTGAAAGTATTGTGTTGTAGTAGAACGACTTTTTAATACTCGTGGTATCAATGATTTTTTGTCGAGTCTTTACTTCTATTGAATCAAATAGATGCAAACTTGCTGCAAACTCATGGAAAAACCTATTACATTTTTGTCTAATAATAATTCTAACGTAAACTTTTTCCTTGGGGACTATGCTATTGTTTAAACTA
>CAYZTE010000048.1:0-6801 GCA_964481225.1 uncultured archaeon
CTAATATTTCAAGAATAGTTTTAGGGATATCAACTGAACTGATTAATGTATCTGCGATACCCGGTTTAGTTACTTCTGGAACTTTCCATATTAATGGAACCTGTAAAGGACCATTAAAAGGTGCAGGGCCTTTTAATATCATACCATGATCTCCCATAAAATCTCCGTGATCACTTGTAAAAATTATCATTGTATTATCTGCTAATCCAAGTTTTTCCAGTGAGGCTAAAATTTGACCAACCGCATAATCAATCATAGAAACCGATCCATAGGTCAAGGCTATAAATTTTTTTACATTTTCTTCTGTTTCCTCTCGTAACATTGCACCTCTTATTGGTGGATTTTCCATATGGGTTTTCAAATAAGGATGTTTATATAAATTTATCATATCATTGAAATTTTCAGGCAGTTTAATATCTTCCGGTTTATGCATATCCCTGTATTTACCAGGTGGACCAACAGGTTGATGAGGATCTGGGAAGGAGCACTGCAAAAAAAAAGGTTTTTCTCCATAATCTCCATTAGCATGTTTTTCTAAAAATTTTATAGTGTGATTTTGAATATAGGTAGTACTATAAAGCTCTTCCGGAATGAAACTCTCATAATCTATATAGAAAATTGGAACGGTTTTATGATATTCTTCTATTATTCTCTTAGCTAGATTAGGAGCTCTTTCTTCTAACCAATCAAGATAATGACCTAAACAGAGAGGTCCATGCCCTAACACTAAAATTACTTCTTCAAATCCATAGTAGGGGATGGGAAAATTTTCATGAGATAAATGTTTACCTTTAGGTTTCTTTACTTTCCAATCATCAAAAGATTCAGCGGATCTCATTTTGGGATCATAGGGGGGCGTCCAAAAGTTAAAATGAGTCTTTCCAACATTAATAGTATGATAACCTCTTTTAACAAGCGTTTGAGTAATAATAGGAATATCTAAGGGTAAGTTAATCCCATTACTTCTTACACCATGAACATTTGGATAATAACCTGTCAATAAAGTAGCTCTATTGGGCATGCACATAGGACTAGTACAAAAAGCGTTTGTAAATCTCACACTTTCAGCTGCAAATTTATCTATATTAGGAGTTTTAACTATGGGATTCCCATAACACCCTAGATGATCTGCTCTGTGCTGGTCTGTTATAAAAAGCAACACATTCATTTTTTCACGCATAAGAATTACCCAAAAATGTCTATAAGAAGAAAATTGCGTAAATTATGATAAATAAGAAAAATAAAAATTTAAAATAAGGTTTTCAATTTTGAATTTATGTTAAATGAAAATTAGCTCATTTTTAAGTACACTTTGTAAAATCCTATTTTAATTTTTAACACTCTTTTAGATTTCAAAATAGATATTCTTATTTTACTTAAGTCTTGCTTCTGAGAGATGAAGATGATCTGTTTCTACTTCTACAAAAGCTTGAAAGATTTCTTTCACGCGTGGATTTTCAGCTTCTGCTGCGGCTTGACTATAGAATTTTATAGCTCTATCTTCTCGTGCGTGTGATTCTTCAAGGTTTGGTTTATAATCAGTGGCGCATTCATCATATTTCGGAAACTCTACCTTACCTAATTTTAATATCTTTTTCCAAACTGATGCATGTTCAGCTTCTACTTTCGCAAGAATTTTAAATAACTTTTGACCATCTAATTCTGGTGTTTTTTTACTGGCACACTTATAAAATATATTGTTTGATACTTCTACCTCCAAGGCTTTTTCAGCGTTAGCTTTATCTTTTTCATTTAATTCAACGTCCCAAGCGCCTGTGTCATCATACTCTATCGATTCTACAAAATATTTTTCAAATGCTCCGCAAAATGGACAACGTGAAGGGGCTTCCTCTCCAATATATGCTTCTCCACAAATTTTACAAACAAAAACTTTCACTACGGTAATATTTTTCACCCAAATTTATTTTTATTCAAATTTAAATTATAGTTGATATAAAAAATTTTCATATTTATTTTTTACTTAAATGTTTTGCCACCTTTTAAAAAATCGGCTAAAAATTATAAATTGAATTCTTTAAAATCCTAGCTAACTATTAAAAAAAATAAAAAATATGACTAATTATTAAATTATTCAATTTGATACTGAGCTTCTTTGGTAAAAGTAATTGGTATAGATCCAGGATCGAAGAGTTGGGATTTCTTTGGATTAAATAATGAAGAATTAATATTAGATACATCACTTCCCACAAAGGAATTGATTGACGAGCCTCAAAAGGCTATAACTATTATAAAATCTGTTGAAAATATCGATTTAATGGTCGCTCCAAGTGGATTTGGACTCCCTTTAAAAGAAGTAAAAGATTTAACTGAGAAAGATATATTTTTTACACTTTTGAAATTCGATCAGAAAGAAAAAAATAAGCTTGTAGGTCTTGGAAAGGTTTTAAGATTAATAAAAGCCCAAAATGTCCCAGGTATTATAGTACCTGGAGTTAAGCATTTACCTACGGTTCCAAAGTATCGAAAGATCAACAAGATCGATATGGGCACTGCCGATAAAATATGCACTGCTGTAACTGGAATCAGAGATCAAATGGAAAGATTTGAGGTTCCTCCTGAAGAGACAAATTTTATTATGGTTGAAATTGGTTATGGATTCACTGCTGTTCTGGCAATTGAAAATGGTCAAATTATTGACGGTATAGGGGGTTCCAATATTATGGGTTTTAGAGCTTGCGGGGCTCTTGATGGAGAATTAGCGTATCTAATTAAAAATATTCATAAGAAAAATATATATAAAGGCGGCGTTGCATATATTTCTGGTTATTCTGACTTGAGCTTAAAAGAAATAATTCTTTTAGCTGAGAAAGATGAACAGACAAAAATTGCCTTAAAAGCTTATTTATCAAGCGTTAAAAAAGCAGTTTTTGGAATTTCATCATCGTTTTCTAGTAAACATAAAATAAAAGAAGTAATGTTAGCTGGAAGAGGTGCAAATCTAACATATTTAAAGGATAAAATGATTAGGGGCTTAAATGATGTTGCTCCCGTTAGAATAATGAAATCTTATAGTCAAATAGCAAAGCGTGCTGCTCAAGGTGCTGCTTTCATTGCTAATGGAATTCTTGGGGGCCAATTTGAGCCAATAATGAATAACCTAAAAATTAGAGATGCTAAAGGTTCGGTCTTAGATGATATATTTATTCCATTTGAAAAAAGAAAGTTACTAAGTGATATAGATTAGAATCTTTATAATAACTGGTCAACAGAGTTATCCAACAATTACAAAAATAGTTAATCCTATTAAAGAACATAATATTTATGTCTATAAAGCCCCTATTTCAATTTCAGCATTTCTTACTGAAAATATGACAAGGGAAATATTAAACTCAATACCTCTTTCTCAATATGATTTAATATTAATCCCAGGTTTTGTACAATGGGATACAACAATTTTGGAAGAACACTTTTCAGTAGACATTAAAAAGGGCCCTGAATTCGCTTCTGATATTCCTAATATTTTAACTAATCTCGATAAAATAAAATTATCAAACATAATTCCAGCAAATAAACTAATGGAAATATCTGGGAAGGAATTATTTAAACAAGTTTTGCAACAGAACACAAAATTAGCAAAAAATAACCTCGGTTATCACACATTTTATCTCAATGAAAATAAAACAGATCTAATAATTGGGCGTCTCTTACCTCCCCCCATTATTGCTGAAATAGTAAATTGTACTCAAAAATCTGATCAAGACATAATAAAAAAAGCTACTCATTATATCAACTCGGGGGCTGATATAATTGATATAGGATGTGTTGTTAATGATCCAAACCCTGAAAGAGTTAAAAAAATAATTGATCTCATTCAAAACAATTTTGATGTATTAATTAGCATAGATTCAATGAATATTAAGGAGATTTTAGCAGCTGTTGAGAAAGGTATCGATTTGATTTTGAGTTTTGATTTAGGGAATTATAAGAAATTTTTAGGAATACCTAAAAACATTCCTATAGTATTGCTCCCAACTAAAGTTAATGAAGGATATTTTCCAGAAGATCCAGAAATTCGGGTAAAAAATTTATTTACATTAACGAAAAAAATGCAAAAATATGGATTTACTAAACTAATAGGAGATCCATTATTGGAAACACCCATTTCACCAGGGATCTGTAATTCATTAGAAGCTTATTTTTTATATAAGAAAGAAATTTCAAAACCAGAAAATGTAGACTTAGAACTACCTTTATTTTTTGGTATATCAAATGTAGTTGAATTAATGGATATAGATTCCGTTGGAATCAACGGACTTTTAGCAAGCATAGCCATTGAATTGGATATGGGCATTCTATTCACTGTGGAACACAGTACTAAACTAATGGGAGGTGTAGCAGAGTTAAAAGAAAGCGTGAAGTTAAATTACATCGCTAAGCATAATAAAACCCCACCTATTAATCAAGGGATTCAAATATTCAAAGCGAAAGGAAAAACAACCCAAATAATGCCCAACATCGATGAAAAAAAAGCAATTTATGTTGATGACTCAGATCCTAAATATGTCCCAGACAAAAAAGGTTATTTTAAAATTTACATAAATCATTATACCGAAAAAATCTATGTACTCTTTTTTTCAAATGAACACAAACTATTAAATACTCTAATTGGATCTAATGCTGAAGCTCTGAGTAAAAAAATACTTAAATTAAACTTAATAAATAACCTATACCACATCAATTACATTGGAAGAGCGCTTGCTAAAGCAGAATATTGTTTATTTTCAGGAAAACCATATACACAAGATATTTGAAGATATTCAGAATATCGATAAGTAAAAACACTTTTAAATTGAAAAAACCCATATAAGTAAATGTAAAAAAGTGCAAAATTCATTTATTATGATTTTTTAAATAAATATGAAATATTAAAGGGAAGAGTTATGATACCAAAAAAAATGGAATCGTTCCTTTATGAGCATCTCTCAGAAGTTACCCTTAAAACTCGACTTAAAAAAGATAATGGGAAGTGTTATTTAGAATTTAGTAAGGTAGATGAGCAGCTTTTATCTCAACTTGGAATTGCTACAGATAAACTTGGTCCCCAACTAGTTGCTTGCATATGGGATGACGAGTCACCCTTAGAGATTGGTGGTTATCTAGTTGTAGACAATCTGAGTATGGGGAAACCCAGTATGGGGGGTATTAGAATGCTACCTGAAATTACACCCTCTGATATTCATAATTTAGCTCGTGGTATGACATTAAAAAATGCTGCTGCTAATCTTCCATATGGTGGTGGAAAATCTGGGATTGTTTCTGAGAGAAATATATCTTCAGAGGATCATGATGAAATAATTCGTGGCTTTGCGCGTTTAATTCGTCGATATAAAGAGATCTATGTACCAGGACCAGATGTAGGGACTAATGATGCAGATATGAAGACAATTGCAATAGAAAATGGCTTGGATAGTGCTGTTTCTAAACCCGCTGATATGGGTGGAAACCGAATTGATGAACTTGGTGCTGCTGCTGGAGGGGTTGTGATTGCTTTGCAAACATTATTAGAAATAATGCCTAGATTGAGAGTCCTCCCACAATTCGCTAATTTAGAAATTCCAGAAACTAAAGACCTAAAATTATTAATTCAGGGTTTTGGGGCTGTTGGTGCTCATGCCGCACGTATATTAAAAGAAAGGATTCCTGAAGCTAAAGTAATAGGTGTAAGTGATTTAGAAGGTTATTTATATAATGAAGATGGATTACCAATTGAGGAAATTTTCAAATTATGGCAGGAGAAAGGTTTGGTAACCAATAATTATTTTCAGAAAAAGATAATTTCAGAGGGATATAAGCATCCAACTAAATTTTCTACAAATCGAAATAATCTCCTTCTTGAAAATGCTTTTTGTTTGGTTCCTGCAGCCCCAGTATTCAATTATTTGGGAGTACGTGATTCTGAAAAACCGTCTATGACGGTGAATCGCGCAGGAAAATGGTCTGTTATAGTAGAAGGAGCAAATACTTATTCTCCTGATCCTAATCGAAAAGCTGCGCGAACTCGTATGGAACAAATAATATACCGGGAAAAGGGTGTAATGATTGCGAATGATTATCTAGTAAATTCTGGAGGAGTAATTTTTGCTGCTCAAGAACATATTATTAAAACACCAAATCACCTACAAATACCTGAAGAAATGTTAGGTAATCGTGAAGCAGTAGAAAATTGGTTAGAAGAACATGCTAATGATTTTATTAATCTCTCAAAACAACGCTTGAAAGGTGGTGAGGAATATAGAGAAGACGTAATTTATCATAATATGATTGAATTAGTTGATTTATTGGCAGCTCACCCAGATATGCTCCCATGCACAGCAGCCGAGCAAATTAGTCTTCAACGTCTTTCGGCAAAAGAGAGAGAACGCACAGCAAGGGACATAATGATTCCAATACCTACCATCGACCTTAAAAGTAGCATACAAGAAGGTGCTGCGTTAATGATTGAAAAAAATAGCGGAATAATCGCTGTTCTGTCTAAAAATAAGCTTATAGGAGTTTTAACTGACTGGGATATCACAAAAGCCACTGCTGAAGGTGTATGCGATGTTAGAGTTGAAAAAATAATGACAAAAGATGTAATTTATGCTTCTCCAGAATTTACGATTTTAGACATCGTGCGTGAATTAGAACAATATCAAATTTCAGCTATGCCTGTGGTTGAAGAAGGCAAAGTATTGGGAAAAGTTAGCTCAGATCTCATTGCTCAGCGTTATGTATTAGATTTACTACAATCTCGAGAAACTCGTTGAGAATAAAAGATATTCAATAAATTAACTTAAGGAG
>CAYZTE010000048.1:6901-14742 GCA_964481225.1 uncultured archaeon
CAATCTCGAGAAACTCGTTGAGAATAAAAGATATTCAATAAATTAACTTAAGGAGTATTCATTAATTCTCATGAATAAAAAATTTAATAGCATTTTATAATATTATATAAAGTATCTCGCTGAACAGGGATTTTTCCTGCCTTTTTTATTATTTCTATCATTTCTTCAGGAGATAAATATTGTCCAAATCCTGCACCTGCACTTCTTGAGATATTTTCTTCCATTAAAGTTCCTGAAAAGTCATTAACCCCGTAATTCAGAGAAACTTGGGCAAATTTGGGTCCCAACTTCACCCAACTACATTGAATATTATCAATATAGTTTTTTAAAAATAATCTTGCGACACAAAATAGTTTTAAATCGTCCATTCCATAACTAGGATTTAAAGGTATATGTTCAAGGCGAGATAAAATTGGCTTTTCTTTTACGAAAGGTAATGGGACAAATTCAGTGAAACCATGAGTTTCTTTTTGAATTTCTCTTAAAATCTCCAAATGTTTTACCCTATCAATTAATTTCTCAATATGACCATACATTATTGTAGAAGTTGTTGGAATTCCTGATCTATGGGCTGTAGTTATGATATCTTTCCATTGGGAAGTTTTAACCTTATTAGGGCAAATTATTTCTCTTACCTTATCAACTAATATCTCTGCAGCTGTACCGGGAATTGAATCTAAACCTGCTTCTTTCAATTCCTTTAAGGTATCTTCTATTGAGTTTTCGTATAATTTAGACATATAAAACACTTCTTGTGGAGAAAAAGCATGAGTATGCATATTTGGATCGATTTCTTTGACATTTTTAAGAATATCCTTATAATCTTCAAACTTTAAGTCAGGATTTATGCCACCTTGAATACAAACCTCGGTACATCCAGCATTTTTTGCTTCTAAAACTTTTTTTCTAATTTCATTAATTGTCAATAAAAAAGCATCTTTATGGTTAGCAGGTAAACTAAAAGAACAGAACTTACATTGTTGGTAACAAATATTTGTAGAATTAATGTTTCTATTTATTATAAAAGTTACATGGTTTTGTTTTTTTTCAAAACAGATCTGGTCAGCTACATATTGCAGCGCAATGAATTCTTTTCCTTTTACCTTTAATAACTCTAATGCGTCTTCCGAGCTTACTTCTTCTGAATCTAATGCTTTCTGTAAAATCTTTTTTATATTCGGTTTAATATGTTCAAAAAGCTGAGAGTTAATCATCTAAGTCTATATTATCTATTACTTTTTTAATATTTTCTGAACAGAATCCTTTTTTATTTATAAATTTGTCATATATAGGGAGTCTCTCTTTAAGAAAATAGCCTTTATCTTTACAAAATTTATTCAAGTCCTCAATATGAGGCCATTGATTCTCAGGATTTATATAATCTGATGTAATAGGGGAAATTCCGCCAAAATCATCAATACCCATATCTATAAAATCTCTTTCAAAGCCTTTTATAAGATTTGGTGGAACTTGAATAGCGATCTCATTTTCAAAAATAATGCGAGCAATTCCAGTTATTTTGAGCATTTCTTCTATAGTGATTGGTTTTATAGGTTGATATGGAATGCTTTCTTTCTTTACAAAATTCTGAATTATAATTTCTTGAATATGCCCGTATTTATTGTGGATGTTTTTGATTAAATGTAAATCTTTTATGATATCTTCAATAGTTTCTCCAATACCTAATAATAGACCTGTAGTAAACGGAATTTTTAATTTTCCAGCATTATTAATGTGCTCTAATCTTTTTGCTGGTAATTTTCCAGGAGATAGTTCATGTACCTGCCCTTTTTCAAAAAGTTTCATACTAGTACTTTCAAGCATCAAACCCATACTTGCGTTAAATTTTTTTAACTCCTCCATTTCATCATAAGATAAAAAGCCTAAATTAGTATGCGGTAGTATGTTAAAATCAAGTAGATGTATGCAAATATCTTTTACAAACTCTATAAAATCTGAACAATCTCTTTTTTCCAATTCTTCTTTAACTTCGAGATAGTTTTCAGGATGTTCTCCAGACATTAAAAGTGCTTCCTTACAATTATATAGAAGGGCTTTTTGAATCATAGTATCCATTTGTTCATTGCCAAGCAAGATTACATTGCCTTCACCACTTAACTTAGGGATTTTATAGTTATAAAAACAATATCCACAATGGTTAACACAATAATTCGAAAGAGAAAGTGTAAAATTTGTAGAATAAGTTATCTTTTTTTTCTCATCGTTTGGCAATTGATCTTTTATGTTCTTTACTCTTTCTCTCAGTTGTTTCAATGTGAGCTTTTTAAAACCTTCAATTTCACTGCGTTTATTCATTATTCACTCTTCTTGTATTTCAATAGCACATAATTATCTCTACTTAAAATTTCAAGTAATTTAAACCTTGGTGCTTGCGCCATCGTTTCAAAACCTTTACCTTCAACAAGACTAATTGCATCTTTACCACCAATCATCCATGGAGCAATACTTAACCTTATTTCATCAACTAAATTATTCTTAATAAAGCTCCAATTCAGTGTGCCTCCACCCTCTAATAAAAGCTTTTGAATACCTAAATTATAGAGAAGCGGCATAAGATCTGAAATGTTTACTTTCTTACCTTTACCAGACTTTAGTACCTTTACTCCTTTTGACTCAAAATCTTTAATTCTTTCCAAAGATGCATTTTCAATAGTACATATTATAGTAGGATATGTTTGTGGTTGAAATGTAATAACATTTGAATTAACAGGGATAGAAAGATTACTATCTACAACAATTCTTTTATATCCCTTGTGTTTGTAAAATTTAATGTGAAGTTTAGGATTATCTTTTAATATCGTATTTTTCCCGACGATAATTCCATCTACTTGAGTTCTAAGTTTATGGACTTCTTTCCAATCTTGTTCATCAGACAAATCCGGATCTCCTGTTTTTGACGCTATCTTTCCATCAATAGTCATTGCAGCGCTTAAAATGATATAGGGTTTGTTAATTTCTTTCAAATACTAACTCTCCTTTAATATAAGTCTTTATTATATTTTCTGATTTTGTTCTTTGAGTAATTAAATCATATATATTATTAGAATCTAATTTAGAAGAAAATAGATTTGGATTGCAAAGATCAATTAAAAAAAGATCAGCAAATTTTCCTTTTGAAATTGAACCAAACTCTTTTTCAAGGTTAAAATTTTTTGCGGCATTGATAGTCACCATTTTCAATAAGTCTTTAGAGGTTAATTGAAGTTCTTTATTATAACTGCATAAAACTCTCGAAATTCGATAAAGATATCGCATCTCTTCAAATAAATCAGTATTATTTATCATTAGATTATCTGTTCCTAATGATATAGGAATCTTAAGCCTTATAATCTCATTAATGGGGGGAAATCCAACTCCAAAATACCCATTACAACGAGGACATAAAACAAGAGATTTACTATTTTTAATAATTTTTTCTAAATCTTTTTTGATAAATTTTGTTCCATGAATGAATACATCAACAAAATCATCATTAAACATTTCATTTATTAAATTACTATTACGAATGTTCTCAGCACAGTGACATGCTATGATTTTTTTAAATTTTTCTTTAGCAGATGCAACAAATTTTTTATTTGTTGAAACAATTTCTTTATAACTAGATAATCCAACTCCATCTGCTAAATCAAAAATAGATTCTATTTCACTCTTATCCATAAATCGCCCTAGGATTAAATAATTAATTGAGCTGTCAGTAAGTGCCTTCTTTAGAAGATTTAGACCTTTTACGCCCCCCTCTCTAAAATCAATAAAATATGTAATTCCATTTGAAAGCATTTCTAAAACGGCATTTTGAATTCCATTAATTTTAATGTCTTCAGGGGTTTGTCTTAATAATTTATGTTTAACACCAAATGGTGGAGCAACAATCTCTGCTAATTCTTTATTAAAACCTAATTCTTTCGCAAAATTATCTCCAATATGGATATGTGAGTTTATAAAACCTGGAATCGTTAAGAGATTTTCACGATTCGGTAAAATATTTGACCCCTTACTTATATCATCATATGAAATATTTGAAATTTTCCCATTTTGATCAATTTCTAAATTAACATTCTGCTTTAAATCTAAGTTCTCTCCAATTAAAGCATAGTTGCTGAATAAGTATTTATTAGCCATTAATTCATAAATAATGTAAATTATTTTGAAATATATTAGTCTTAATATTTTATATTTATCTAATCCTTTTAAAGAATAGAACATAAAAAAATTAATTTTTGATTCTGGTGACTCAAAATTCCCAAATTTAAAATGGATTTACAAGACTCTGACTCCGCAATAGATATTCCAATAGATAAGGTTGGTATTGTAGAATTAGAAAAGAAAGTTGAAATTGTTCAAGAAAATAAAAGATATTCTTTTTACCCTAAAATATCGGCATTAATCGATCTTCCTGCTGAACAGCGTGGTATCCATATGTCTCGAACTTCAGAGACTATAGAAGAAGTTATTAATGAAGTAATCTTCAAACCAACTCCAACTATCGAACTTGTTGGAGATAGAATTGTAAAAAAATTGATGGAACGCCATCCATACACTTCAAAAGCTGAAGTAAAATTAGAAGGCAAAATTATTGTGCAAGTTAGAGAAAACGATGAAAGAATTATTCAAAAATCATATGATATTAGTTCTTTCGTAAAAGCTAATCGAGATAAATTTGGTAATATCGATTATAATTACTTTATAGGTGGGAGTGCAGTTGGTATGACTGTTTGTCCATGTGCTAAAGAACTCTCTTTGGAATATGCTGAAGAAGTTGTTAAATCCAGAAAAGATATCAATGTCTCGGGGGAGGATCTTAATAAATTATTGAATATTCTTCCATTTTCTTCCCATAATCAAAGATCAATAGGTACTATTATTGTTCAAATCAAGGATTTAGCTAATCATAAGATTGATGTGCTAGATATTATAGATGTTATAGAGGAATCCATGAGCGGTAAAATTCAATCTGTTTTAAAAAGACCTGAAGAAGCCGAATTGGTAAGAACTGCTCACTTAAAACCTCTCTTTTCTGAAGACGTTATAAGAGAAATGGCAAGAAATTTCATTATAAGAGATTTTCCAAATCTTGAAGATGATTTTAAAATAAAATTTAGGATTGAAAGTCTTGAGTCTATACATCCTCATAATGTATATGCTGAATTAAAAACTACAATAGGGGAATTAAAACAAAAATTAAAATTAAAAAATTAATTTTTTTAAATCTTTCTTGTATTTCATTTCTTCTTACTAACAAAATGCTTGATGACTATTAAATAATTTTTTACACTGATTATTTTAGGATTTCTTCTATAACTTAATGGAATAGGAGCATTACACCGAGAGCATAGGTTGGAGTTTTGGAGCCAATCTTTAAATTCATCTGCGTGAGAGGGATATTTACATTTTGGGCACAAAATTATTCCTCTACCATTATCTTTGGGAAATTCGGGTAATTTAAAACAAAAAATACATTTAAAATCCTCTGTTGATAAACGTGCTGCTTTTGGTTTATACAAATTAAAATTACTTACTTTTATAGCGCTTTGTGTTCTTCTTACTGGTGTTCCTGTTGTACCTCTACTTACAGTCCGAGTGCTTGTTTTAGATCTTGAACTAGTAGATCGTCTGTGTCCTGTTGGTGTTGATCTTGATGAATGACTAACTGATCTTGCTGTACTAGTTACAGTTCTAGTTGAGGGTGTTGGAGAGGACCTTCTTGTTGTACGGACACTTTCTCTATACCTTTTAGGACTTGTACTTCTTATAGGTGATGTTAATTGGTTTAATCTGTTTGTACGTCGTGTTATGTAATCTCTAGTTAATTGGGGTAATTGTGGGCGAATCCCAAATAATCCTGGGATAATCATTATTAATAGAGTACCGATAAGCAATATTAGAAGATTAAGATCTATTAAAAAATGGACTGGTATCAATAAAGATTCATAGTAATCGATAAGTGAATAAAAACTTATCCAATAAATGATTATGAAAAAAAGAATTGAGATACCTAAAATATACCCAAATTTACGTGCATTTACTGATTTTGTACCAAAATAAATTACACTATATTTTTTAAAACAACGATATAAAGAAAGTGAACCATAAAATACATAGGGAAATCCAAATAGAATACTCCACCAACTTAAATATAAATCCGAACCTTCCAGAAGATTTTCTCCTAATAAACCTGTAAAATTACCCCAGATTGAATAAAAAATTCCAATAAAAACAGGTCCAATAGTAAAAAAGGCAGTATTGTGAGGAGAATTAAATTCACGATATTGTTTAATATTTTTCAAAACCTTAAAAGAAAAAATTAACCAGATTCCAATTAATAACCAAGATACAAATACATTAAAAGAATTTAGAATAGCACCATGTACTATGCCTATTAATGAAAATATTGCTAATGTAATTGCAACAGATTTAATTTTAGTCACAGTTTAATAATCACCTAAATTCTTTTGTTTCAATCTTCATCATATTCGAGATATATGGGTTTTCCTTCAATTATAGGATTCATAAATTCTAAAATTTCTGGTAGCATTTGTATATCTAATGATCCCTTAATTCCATATACCAAAGGATACCATGTTTTAGATTTAATATCTGCCTTATATATTTCAAATCCAGTAGATTTACCATCAATTTGATAAGGATCGATAACAAGAGCAACGGCCTTATCCCAGAGTTTTTGATATCTCGCTTGCGTGCCCATATCTTCATTCGACATGAAACATCCATATGAGGGGTGTGAATGATACCATCCACAAATAAAAAATCTCTGCTTTTTAATATCCTTAAATGCTCTCACGTAATTTTTATAATCTTTAATTTCTGCATAAACTGCTGTACCATGCCCCATCGGGTAAGAATCTTCAATATGAAGTATGTTATTTTTATCTAATTTTCCTGCAAGAAGCCCAATAACTTCCACCCAACCTTCTCTTGGCATCTTAGAATTAGCATATTTAAGCGCATGACTAGCTATTTTAAGGATAGCTTTTACTGAAATATAAATTTCCTTTTGGATTTCCTCTTTTTTTTGAGTTTCAACATTCTCCTTTTCTATAATTTTAGCTGTAGGTATCTTTGTAAGTTTTATAATTGGTTTGGCAGAAGATTTTTTTGTAAGCATTGAAGAAATTTCTTCTGTTAATTCGTCTTCTTCCAATTTAAGTTCTTCACATATTTCATCTAGCAGTTCTTGTTTTATTTTTTCTTTTATCTTCCTCTTAATTTCATCCTTGATTGAATTATTGGCTGATTCGTTATTTTCCATTAAGGAAATCACCATTTTTTATTTGCATACTTCTTAACTAGGTTTTTTACTTTTTTCTCGAAGAATTTGGGATTTTTCATCATTTCTATAGCTGCTTTTTTATTAAAAACATCCGTTGGATTTACATATTTACCACGTGTGTTTAACATAGCAATTATCGCTAGAGCAACTGTAACAGCAGTTTTTGAGGGACTCCATCCGCCTTTTTTACCAACTAACGAGGGATCTACTAATGCTAGACAAATATTTCTTTGTCCTTTATATTCAGATGGTTTTGGCCAAAAATTTGGATG
This sequence comes from uncultured archaeon, assembly GCA_964481225.1. Lineage (GTDB taxonomy): Archaea > Asgardarchaeota > Lokiarchaeia > Sigyniarchaeales > SOKP01 > Loki-b32. The sequence continues at coordinate 14,483 of CAYZTE010000048.1, forward strand.
CCAAATTGGAGTATGCATTCTTACAAAAGGAGGTTGTTTAGGATATTGAGCAGGGAATCTCATTTCTAACCTAAAAAGACCACCTGCATAAGCAGTACCTTTAGGTCCTTTAAAGGAGATTGCTAAATGATCAATACTCTTCCTTTTAGAATTAAATGGTTTTAATTGAACAATATTACCCTCTTTAAGCATTTTTTTTAATCCCGCAAAATCTCGGGAAATACGACTACTTCTTATACTCATTTTCTCAACCCTTTTTA
>CAYZTE010000049.1:0-14479 GCA_964481225.1 uncultured archaeon
ATTTAAATTTTTCTTTGACCCCGTTGTATTAAGGATTAGATAACACATGAATAAAAATAAAAAGAAATAAATAAAGATAAAATATTAAAATAATAACAAAACGATAATTTATCAAACTCTACAAATAGATTAAGGGTATTATCTTACAATAGATAAATTGAATGGTGAAAAGTCATACCTGTAGGTATTCTTGTAATTCGCTGGGATAATGAGATTGGTCCAATCAATGAGGGTTTTTATCCAGGTACTTTAAAAATAACGAACAACCTGCTCACGCAAGTGTATTCAAGTCACAGATACCAGAGTCTCAAACCAGGATTTGCGAGCATCGCACTCAAAAATAACAAAGTAGTCTCTTTTTTCTCTGGAGTTGGACAAGATTTTATTTCTGTTGAAAACTATGTTGTTGCCCTTTTGCTTCGACGAGATGAAAAACCTGGTAAATATCGAGAGATTTTGAAAACGATTGCCGCAGAAATTCTTGAAAAGATTCCAGATGGCAAGTTTAAAGAAGTTTTACCAAGTTTATACGAGCAACTAGCAAAAATTTAAAGATAATTTATTATAACTCCTTATTTTTAATTGATGTAGTTTTTGCTTGAAAATTGAGGATTTAATTAATTAATTGAAGAAAAATTGAACATTGACTAAGTTTCTTCAATTTTTTTAACTACAATTTTTCCTTGTTCATTAGTTTCGGTAAGGCCAATTTTTTCTAATTGTTGAACATTTTTTTTCACTAGAACAATAGGTGAACCAAGAGCATTTCGGAGGTCCTCTAAAGAAATTGCGCCAACTTCTTCAATTATTAAGAAAGTTTTAAAAAGCGGTTCTTTTTCCATTAACGGCTTTAATTTATCGTAATAATGTATTTTTTCGATATTTTCTTTTTGAAAGTCCTGGATTTCTTTTAATTTAGCATTCAAGCGCTCTATTTCTGCACTTGCATCCCTATTTTTATCACTTAACTCTCCTACTTTATTAATTAATTCCTCATAATTCGCTCTCATGCTTTCAAATCTCGATGCTATATCTTTTGCTTCGGAAGTCTTTTCAGTAGATACTAATTTACTATCTAATAAAAATGAATCAAGCTTGCCAATCTCAGCCTTTAATTCTTGCGTTTCTTTTCTGTACTTTTTTTCCATTTGTGATATAAGTTTGACTTGTTCCTCTTTGAATTTATCCGTAAACGCTTGCAATTCTTGTATTTTATTTTCATAACTTTTTGTTGCTTCATTTTTTAAAATTAATTCTGAATTTTTTTCAGCTAATTCAGTTCTTATAGTTCCCATTGTTTCATATGCTTCTTCTAATTTTTTTTGAGTTGGAATAATTTGTTTTTTGATTAATTCCAATTCTTTTTGCGATTGTGCTACTTCACCTTTCGCATATTCTAATTCAAGCTCCTTTTCATTAAGGAGGTGTCGTTGTTCACCAATTAATTCTTTTAGTTCAAGTATATCTTCAGGGATGTCACTCATTTTTGAAATTTTTGTTTTTTGTTCCTCAATTATAGCTTCCTGCTCACTAACTATCCTTTTCTGTCGCTCGACCAGGGCTGTTAATTTATCGACTTTTGACTGTAAAATAGCAGTTTCCTTTTCGCTAGATTCGATATTATCTAATACATCTTTTAAATCTTTAGGCATTTCAAATTCACTCTGAAAATTTAATACTGAATGAGTAGATTATGATTAATAATAGTTAAAATATTTATTAATTTTTTCAATCAAAACTTATACCTATTAAGATAGATTAATTTTAAATAATTTTCGAAAAACTAAGTCATGATTATTCTAAGGATTTCTCTAATATTCGATACTTTGAAGTGAAATAACTTTTTTGCAATTTAATTTCAATATTATAAGTTCTATTTGAAAAAACAGAAGATTTAAACATTGAATTCGATTTATAGATTAATTTAAATGCTTACATCTTTTATTTAATATTATGGTATTAATATCCCCAATAAAACCGTTTATTCCTCTTAATCCAGAAGAATTTTGTACTAATCCATACGATATTATAAGTAAAACGGAAGAGAAAGAGCTAAAGAAAAATCCCAATTCATTAATACATCTTATTTTACCTGATGGAGAGGGTGAACAAATTTATCAAAACGCTTCTAGGGCGTATAATGAATTTAAAGAGAAAAAGATTATTAAACAGGAAGAAGAGCCAAGCATATTTGTATATCGGCAAGAATCCGTTCAATTTAATCATCAAGGATTGATAATGGGGATCTCACTTCAAGATTATGAAGATGGAAATATTGTAAAACACGAACATACTCGTGAGAAGCCACTTAAGGATCGTACAAATCATATTGTAGCCTCTAATGTTGCTGCAGGTTTAGTTTGGACAGTTTTTCAATCTGTTAGTAAAATTAATGCTTTACTTGAACAAATCAAGCAAAAAAAACCAAAATTCGATTTTAAAAAATATGGATATCGACATTTATTATGGCAAGAAACTGATCAAATTGTAATCCAAAAATTAAAAGATTTGTTTAAGAATGAAAAAGTCTATATTGCTGATGGGCACCATCGAGCAGCTAGTGCAGCAGAATATCGTAAGATGCAATTGAACAAATTGGGCATGGAAAAAGACTTTCACGCTCCTTGGCAGTATCTACTATCTTATGTAGCATCCGATGATCAAATCCGTATTTTACCCTATAATCGCGTGATTAAAAAACTACCATTATCTGAAACTGAGTTTTTAAAAAAATTAGAGGATTATTATGAAATTATCTCTATGGCAAATTCGTTCAATCCGGAGAAGAAAAATGAAATGACAATTTGTTTAAAGGGCAAATGGTATAAACTCATTGTCAAGGAAATAAAATTTAATACTAAAAGAGACAGTCTAGATGTTAGCATCCTTCAAGACAGAGTTTTGGGACCACTATTAGGCATCATGGATCCTCGTGCTGATGAAAATCTTTTCTTTGTTGGAGGTATACAAGATCCAAGAGAAATGGAAAAATTTATCACTGAAAAAGGCAATGATTTATTTGTTAACTTATATCCGGTAAATATTAGAGATTTAGAATTAATAGCAGATGAAGGTGGTGTAATGCCGCCCAAATCTACTTGGTTCGACCCTAAAGTGTTGTCTGGATTAATACTTTATGATTTGGTAGAATAGGAACATTTTTTATGAATAACTACATTTTTTTCTCTTTTAGATTTTGATTCTTCTCTTTTGACTCACTCTTCTTATCAATTTATTCCCCAAATTCTTTTTCACTTTGTGTACAAAAACGAATTACTATTAACACAAAACAAATATTTTTATACAAAAACTTTTTTTTAACATTTTAGTGATCTCCTGAAAGAAAAAATGAGTATTTCTGAGAATAATGAAGTAATTGTTGTAGACTTCAGAAATGTATGGCCTGATGAATGAGAAGACAAAACATACAAACTTGAAGCAATCTACGAAGATGACGAAAATGGAAATATACAACAATTTGTTGAAGTTGAATGGGAGGAAGTCATTCATTAAAATTCAGAAATATTATAGAAAAACTTTCAATTAATATAGAACAGTTCTTTCAGGCTTGGTAATGCATGATTTAAAGGAATATTAAAAAAAAGTTAATTATTTATAATTTTTAAGAAAATCTGACATTTTTTCTGCTATCATTGTAGCCGCTGCAGTTTGATTTTCATAACTTTGACTGGCAATATGGGGTGTAAGAATTAAATTTTCTTCACATTTAATTAAGTCTTGATTCTTAAGTGGCTCTTCACGGTAAACATCGAGGGCAGCCCCTGCAATAGACTTATCTTTCAAAGCTTGTACTAGAGCCTTTTCGTCAATTAAATTACCTCTAGCAGTATTAATAAGCATAGCATCTTTTCTCATAAGTTTTATTCGTTCTTCATTGATTATATTTTCAGTTTGGGGCGAAGAAGGAAGATGTAATGATATTACTTGAGCTTCTTTCAATAGATCATCAACGGAAGTATAAATTGAACATCCCATATCTTTAGCTTCATCGATTGCTACTTGACCTTTACTAAACCTAGAATAAACGCCTACAATCATACCCATAGCAATAGAAATTTTTGCTAAGTGTTTTGCGATATTTCCAAATCCTATTAATCCAAGTTTTTTTCCGTTTAATGTATATCCTAAATATTCGCTTTTATTCCATTTTCCTTGATGGGTTGTACGGTCTGCGTGAGAAATTTTTCTTGCTAATGCTAACATTAATCCTAATGATAGTTCTGCGACTGATACTGCGGGTGCTTCAGGGGTATTTAAAACCTCTATATTCAATTCAGCAGCCTTTTTTCTGTCTATATTATCTAAACCAACACCTGCTCTGCCTATAACTTTTAAGTTCTTGGCGTTTTCTAATATATCTGCAGTTAATTTCGTTCTTGAACGAACAACAATACCATCATAGTCTCCAATCTCCTCTTTTAGTTCTTCTTTAGAAATTGTAAATTTTTTTACGACTTCAAATCCATTATCTTCAAATATTTTAATTCCCGCATCTTGAAGCTTATCGCTAATTAATATTTTCATCTACATCACGCACTATAAATTCAATTAAATTGAATATTTTTTTAAGTTTACAAATCTTTAAAGAGTTTTTGATATTTCATCATATCCCTTCTCATTATATCTATTTCTTATAAAAAAAGATTCAAAAAAATGAAATAAATTAAAAGAGAAGAATCAAAAAATACCTACATTGTCTTATTTTAACTCATTTATAATATCTGCTAGAATGATTAGCATTTCTTCTAGTTCTTTTAGCTGAATCTCTCCCATATGACCAATTCGAAACGTTTTATTTACCAGTTGTCCATAGCCATTAACAATTCGGTAACCTTTATCTAAAAGCATAGAAACCATTTTTGGAATATCAAGATTTAACGAATTACTTATTGTTGAGACTGTATTGGATTGATATCCCTCTTCAGGGAACATTTTAAGATTAATTTCGTGAACCCACTTACGTGTTCGTTTTCCAAGTTGTTCATGCCTTTCAAATCTTTTTTCCAAACCTTCTTCATTAAATATAAAATCTAGTTGAGCAGTTAAACCTCTTATTTGAGGTATGGGTGGAGTGGTCGGGGTTTGTTTTTTAGCGACATGTCTTTTTTTCAAACCAATAAAATCGAAATATAAGCCTCTATTTTTCACTTGTTCTGCCTTTTCGATTGCAGCATCAGAAATAGAGCAAACCGCAAGTCCAGGAGGTAATGCAAAACATTTCTGAACAGAAGCTAAACAAACATCAATCCCTAATTTATCAACCTCTACTTTTACTCCTGCCATTGAAGATGTAGCATCTACACATGCTAAAGCTCCTGAATCTTTAATAATTGGAATAACGTCATAAAGTGGATTATAAACTCCTGTTGATGTTTCATTTGCTTGAATGAAAACAACTGAATATTTATCCTTATTCAATGCTTGTTGAGCAAATTCTGGAGTTATTGCCTTACCCCATTCAACACCTTCTTTAACAGAATTTTTTCCATTTGATACTCCAATATCATACCATCTATCCCCAAAAGCTCCAATCGATAAAAACAATGCTTTCTCATCATCTTTAACTAAATTCCTGACACAAGCTTCCATAATACCAGTAGCACTTGATGTAAATATTAAACACTCATTTTTAGTATATAATAATTTTTGAAGTCCTTCCGTTGCGATTTGATGCATCTCTGAATAAGGTTGAGATCTGTGAGTATCATTTGGTTTTGCTAATTCTTTGAGAACTCTTTCTGGTACATGAACTGGTCCCGGAGTAAATAGTTTTAACTGTGAACCTTTCTCTTTATTAAAATGAATCTCTGCCATATTTAACACCTATTTTAAATTAGTTGAGGTTTTTCAGTTTAATATATTAAATTATGTAGTATGGTTTGGTATCATTTTTATTATTTTTCTTTTAAATAAATATAATTAAGTCTTTTTTTCACATAATATTTGGAGATTGGATTATTATAGTATTAATAAAAAATTGACTAGATGATACTCTACAACTTAATAGTAAAGTTTTCTCCAATAAAATTTTTTCACTTTACTTTCCCGTGTATATTTTGAAAACAAAAGCCAGGAAGAGGAAGAAAAATATGTAAGATTTTCTTACCGTGTTTCTCACGAAGATATTATAGAAGGTATGGACAAGATTGAAAAATTACTGTCTTGAGTTAATTAATTTTTACTTTTCAATAATTAAAATATTTGAAAAACCTTAATCTTTTACTCTTGTTGAAGTTCTTTCAATAAAAGTCTTGCAAAATCTTCATTTTCCAAGTCATAATTATTGATAATAAAAAGCACTATTTTGAAGTTCCTAAGTTTTTTGATTGATAAACCGAATTCACTAAGATACAACCCTGACCGGAAAATTAAATTCAGGAAAAACATGATTGAAAGTGTGAAAAAGTGAAATAGAGGATTAACTTCAGCATGTGCGAAGGCAATTCCAGTTATGATCAAGGTAATTACTCCAATAATAATATTCAATATTCGATAGTTTATCGAATATAAATCAATTACCATTCCCTTCAGCACCCCAGCACTTCCCATAATCATTATCGGGAATGCGATTATTTGAATTACATTACCAAAAGACACATTAGGTTGTAGAATTATAAAAGCTATGAGTATAATTGCAAAGATTATACCAATAATTCCAAAAGTTATTTTTAGAATCCTTTTTGAAAGTTCGAGGCTTTTTTTATATATACCTTGATAGGTTTTTAAAAATCCATGAAATATTAATGCAACAGAAGGATAAATGATTAGACACATTATAGCAATTCGAGTAAAAAATACATATAAAAACGCCATGTTAATGAGTATTATAATACTTAAGGTGTTATCAGCAGAGATTATCTTTTTATTTAAATAATCTTCCATGTAAAAAACTTCGATTTAGTATTATTAAATTTTAAATCTAATCTTTATTGTTTTAAATATGATTAATTCTTTTTATTTTTATTTATCAAAATCATCGCTTTGATTACTTAATGTTGTGATAACCCAAAATTGTGTTAACAGTCTGTTTTTTAATTTGCCTTATCATACTCCATTAAAATATCATAAAAACAAGATTATATAATTTCCAGCAATAATTAATCCTACAGCAATTAAAAATCGTTTACGAAATTTCTCTTTTAAAATCAGAATTGAAAAAATCTGCTGTACCATGGGTGTATTTACTGTAAATGTTGAGGTTAAAACTAAGCCATTAATTTCTGCAGCTTTAATAAATATAGCATCTGCTAAACCTAAAGATAACATCCCGGCTATTCCAATATATATAAAATATTTTAAATTGTCTCTATTTTCTTTTGTAAAACCTGAATAATATTCTTTTTTAAAAATTCCTAATATTGCTATCACAATCATACCAAAACCTACTCGAATAAAATTAGATACTAACACATCACCAGTTAAAATTCTAGCTTGATTTAATGAAACATACGCAACTGCCCAAAAAAACGCTGTGCCAATTGCCAATAATATACCTATAATTAAATCTTCTGAAATTCTTTCTTTTAAACTCCTTTCTAAATTATTTTTGTCCGATTTATCTTTCGAACTTAATATAAAAACACTAGATAAAATTAAAGCTCCTCCAATTAATATAGAGATTGTTATTTCTTCGCCAAAAAGGAAAAAAGAAAATGGATATACAAATATCAATGATAATTGGGTAAGTGGATAAGCGCGAGAAGCATCAATCCTCTTTAAAGACATGTAATAAAACAAATCTCCAATAGTTACGCTCAAACCTGATATAAGACATATCATCAGAAAGACTGTTAAGTCCGCATTATTCATATCCTTAAGAAAGAAATAATTCCCAAAAATTAATGAGATTAAAAATGTACTTAAACTAACACAACAGAGCCTAAAGAATAAATTAGCTTTTGGTTGAGTTTTTCCGAGGCCCCACTTGTATACTAAAGAAGCTAAAGCCCATGTAAATATCGCATCAAGCGTAAGCACATATCCAATTAATTCGGCCAAGTTCAATCATTATTAGATTTTATTTTTAAAAGTAAATCTTTTGGGGGTTGATTAAATAAAAACATATTTATGACTTTTTCTCTAAAGTCTTTATCTTGTTCAGCTAACTTAAACATGTTAGAAAGATTACGACCTTTATTCTCATAGAAAAATTCAACCATAGAGCGTTTCATTTTGAAATTTCTAATGATTTTTTTGATATTTTGATTGGTTTTGTAATATTTTAGAGTTTGTTTTGAAATATTCTCATTTTCCAATGCATTAATTGCAGTTTCAGCAGCTATATTTCCAGATACTATACTAGGATGTATTCCTTCACCACTAATTGGAGAAACAAAACCAGCTGTATCTCCAATAATTAAAATATTATCTCCATGAAGGCTTTTGTCTTTTACCCCTAATCCTGGCACTGGATAAGCACCTTTCCAGATTTCCTTATAATTTGACTCAGGAAGAAACTTTTTAATGTTAGGGTTGTTTATAAATTCAAAATACACCTGATTCAGATCAAATTTTAGATTATCTTCTCCAAAAGTACCACATCCAATATTAAATCTCTTCTCATCTAAAGGAAATATCCAGCCATATCCTTTATAGGGTCTAAAGAAAATTGAAATGCAATCCTTATCTAATTCGTTTTTCCCTTCCATTATAGCGCATTTTGCTAATCCTAATTCTTCAACTTTCCACTTGTCCCTTAAACCTGACTTTATTGCCAATTTAGAACTCATTCCATCAGCTATTACTATTATTTTTCCTAAATACTCCTTGGTTCCTGAAGCGGTTTTGGTTTTTATTCCAACTCTTTGATGATTTTTAATTATAAAATCATAAGAAACATTTTCATCGAATAATTCTGCTCCAGCATCAATAGCTACATTTCTAATAAAATTATCAAATACCAAGCGATCCACATTTATTGAATAATTCCTTATACCTTCCCACTTATATTTTAATTCATGATAATCACCTGAATACATGATTATTCCGTTAATTTGGTGGAAATTCAATTTACGCATTTGAGGGTAATACTTAAAAATTCTTCCGCTTACAGCGCCTCCACAAGGTTTTCTCCATTTTGTATTTTTTTCAATTAGCGCAACCTTATACCCGCTTGTTGCTAAAATTTCAGCACATTTTGAACCAGAGGGTCCAGCACCCGATATAACAACATCATACATGGTAAACACTCTTATCAAGTTAATAGCAATTACTAAAAGTCGAAGTTTTAGAATTGTTATTTCTAATTGTTAAATGATTTTAGAAATAAAAATTTGTATAATATATCAGATAAAGCAAATTTTAGTTCTAAAGGGAAATTAAAATTTATAATGAATTAGAAGAAATTTATTAAATTATAAGTTATTTAATGAAATTATGAGAAAAGAAGAAATATTGAACTCCTATAATTCTGAATTCCTAAAGAAATCCGGATTTGAAATTAATAAACCATTTAAAGACGGAAAAAATAATAACGTCCAAACTCTTAAAACAGGTACTACAACAGTAGGATTAACGTGCAAAGATGCTGTTATTTTAGGAACGGATAAAAGAGCTTCAATGGCTTATTTTGTTGCTAGTAAAGTTGCTGAAAAATTACATAAAATCCAAGATCATTTATACATGACTATTGCAGGTTCAGTAGCAGATGCTCAATATCTTGTAGATGTATTGAAAGCAGAAACTACTATATATCAATTAGCTCATGATGGTAAACCCATAACAGTAAAATCTGCAGGAAAATTATTATCCAATATATTATATTATAATAAAATGTTTCCTTTTGAAGTAGGACTCATATTAGGAGGCGTAACAGAAGAAGAAGGCCCTACAATTTTGGATATTGGGGCTTATGGTTCTATTTTACCAGAAAAATATTGTGCAGTTGGAAGTGGTCAAAATTTTTCATATGGTGTTCTAGAAGCTAAGTATAAAGATAATTTAACTATAGAACAAGGTAAGGAAATTATAAAAAAAGCGATTACCTCAAGTATTATTCGTGATATGGCGTCGGGTAATGGAATTGATATTGCTATTATTAGAAAAGAAGGTCCAGCTGAACGAGAATTTATCCCAATATGAGATTAATTTTTAAATAATTAGATTTTTTTAAACGACTTCCCTTTTTATATACTTGATTAAAAGCATTTCTTTTTTAATAAAGTTTAAAAGAAAGAATTTAGAAATCTTTAATAGTAATAACATACCTTTATAAAAATAAATTATTTTATCATAAGTTAGAACAATCAACTCGTATAAGATTTAGGATATATCCGATAAAACAAGTAATAATCAATGTAAAATTAAATCATGGCATGTCACTAAGATGAGCTATAGAATATTAGTAGATTTATCACACCGAGAAAAAGTTGAAGAATTTCCTGAATTTGCTTTAGGAGAGGATGATTATGAAGTCGATTACATCGATAAGAATGAAGGACCAATAGAATTTGAAATGCTTGAAGATTATGACATTTTATTTATTGGGAACATTCAACATACTCAAGAGGGTAAAAGGGATAAATTTACCCAAGAGGAGCTACGCGCTATTAAAAAATTTGTAGGGGAAAGTGGAGGGCTCTTTTTATCTAGTGGAGATGGAGGAGATAAAGATGTTCCAATGAAAAAAGGATCCATTCGAGTTTTATATAAAATAACTGGAGTACGGAGATTTTGGTTTGGAATTATTCAAGAAGCAGCATCAAACTTTTTAGTAAAGAAGAAAAATCTGTTAGTTACAGAATTATTTAATCATCCCATTACTGAAGGAATTACAGAATTAGTCTTACCAAACTGTACATTCCTCACAATATCCGAAGAAGACGTGGAAGATATAATTGTAACTTCTGAAAAATCAGAATTTAAGTATTATCTTGATGATGATGTAGGTGCTCTTGGACCGGTACCTGTATGTGCTGTTTCTCAATTTTTTAACGGGAGATGTGTGACCATAGGTTCTTCTGATTGGCTGATTGAAGATTCTGATTTCGGTTTAGATGCGGGAGATAACCTAAAATTCTTATCAAACATCATAGAGTGGTTATCTTTTGAGAGATAGTTAATTAATAAATACCTTTCTTATTATGGTTTTTAGAATCCTTCGACCAGACTCAGTATCCGTCTGGAGAGATGATGAAATTCTCAAGCGATTTCCAAAATACAAGGGAATTATTGATGGGACTCAAGCAGCAAGATATTTGATAGCAAAGACTGTAGAGTGTGATTTTAACCCAAGTGATTCCCTAGAAAATCTCGAAACAAAGTTAAAAGAAACCTCTATAGAATTTAATGAATTAGTAAATAAAGATTTAGATGAAATTAAATATCGAAAAACTGCATCTAAATCTTACATTCATTTGGCTGAATGTCTTGCAAATAATTACATTGAGAATTGTATTTTTTGTGAGCGACAATGTGAAGTTAATAGAAAAGAAGGAAAAAAGGGTTTTTGTTTGATACCTATAGATTCTTATATTTCTTCCGCTTTCCTTCATATGGGTGAAGAACCCGTGTTAATCCCTTCAGGTACTATTTTTTTCCAAGGCTGTAATTTTGCCTGTGTTTTTTGCCAAAACTATGACATTTCTCAAGCTTGGAAAGGTAAAAAAGACATTGAAGATGTAGCTCAAAAGGTTAACGCAAGAGAATTAGCAGCTATCGCAGAAAAATTAGTGGATAGAGGAGCTATAAATATAAATTATGTTGGAGGAGATCCAATTCCAAACGTTCACACCATTCTTGGAAGCCTAAAGTATCAGAGTTCTAACATTTGTCAGTTATGGAATTCAAACTTTTACTTGACTGATAAAGCCTTATCTTTAATTATAGATTTTATGGATTTCTGGTTGCCAGATTTTAAATACGGAAATAATGAATGTGCAAAAAAATACTCTGGAATTGAAAATTATTTTGACATTATTGCCAGAAATCATAAGAGAATCCACGATGAGGGAAGTGGAGAAATCTGTATAAGGCATTTAGTAATGCCAAATCATGTTGAATGTTGTTCTAAACCAATATTAGATTATGTTGCTAAAGAACTTCCGAAGGCTGTTATGAATCTGATGGGGCAATTTCGACCTCAGTATAAGGCATTTAATTATGAAGAAATAAATAGACGTCCCACATCTGAAGAAATGCGTGAAGTTAAAATGTATGCTAAGAAATTAGGAGTATTATTTGAGCCGGTATCATGAGGAATTCTACATTTTAGAAAAATCTAAAAGCAATCAATTATTGTAAAACTTAACGTTTTACAATTCTACTTTTAAAAATTAAATTAATTGAATTGAAATGTCTCTTAAATTAGACGAAGTAAAAGGTCTTGGCAAGAAGATCGATACATTAAAAAATGCAGGAATAGATTCAGTTGAAAAATTAGCAAATACATCTGTAGATGAATTAATAGAACTAAAGGGAATTGGTAAGGCAACTGCTCAAAAAATCATAAATAATGCAAGAAATTTATTAATCGATTCAAAAAGCGAATCTTCAGAGAAATTAGAGAAAGAGGTGCCAGGAGCTTCTGAGGCTGAAGAAGAAGCGAAAAAAGTTGAGGAAGAAATCAAAAAACTAGAAGAAAAGAAAGCACTATTACAAGGTAAAAAAGTTGAAGAAGGGGATTTTATTTTAGTCAAAATAACAAGTAAGACACAAAAAGGTAAAATTTTTAGAGTTTCTTCTGAAGAAGATGCCAAGAAAGCTGGTATATACGATGAGAAAAAGGCTAAACAAGGATTTTACATGCCAGATTTTGTTATTGTAGGCAAACCTGGATTTTTGAATGAAGGTCTTACTGAAACAATTAAAGAAATGAATTATTTTGAAAAAAAATCGGTTAGAATCCCTCCTACTAAAGCATTTGGAAAACGGGATCCCCAAAAAATCGAAAGGATTGGTATTGCAAAATTTAGAAAATTAAATGAAGGGAAAGCTCCTGAATTAGGACAAGAATTCGTGAATAAAAAAGGCCAACAGGGGGTAGTGACTAATATTGTGCAGGGGAGGGTTATTATTGATTATAATCATCCATTAGCTGGTCAACATTTAGATTATAACCTGGAAATTGTTGATAAAATCGAAGATTTTAGTGAAAAAATAGAATATTTCATGCTTGGCAAGGGAATCCCAAAAGAAAACATTTCTGATTTTAAAGTGAATTATGTTAAGGAAAGTAAAACAATAGAAATCATAATTCCTAAAGCTTTCTTATTTCAGAATTTAATATATGTTAAATTTGGCCTTGCATTGGATTTACAAACTCACATGTCAGATGAAATTGAAGATGTAAAATTTATTGAAGTATATGAAAAAATTCCTATTCCGGCAACTCCAGCAGAATCTGTAATGCAAAAAGTTGAAGAGTATAATAAACAGAAAGAAGTAGACGAAGAAACTAAAGAAGTAATTAAAGATTAAAATATTTATTGTAAAGATTCAAAATAAATCTGATTTTAATAACAAGATAACAATTTCATGTTATTTCGAGCTTAGTAACAAGTTCTTCCTTTTTTTTCGCCTTCTCTCTCTTATATTCCCCCTTTTTCTTACGATATTGGGATCGTTTTCGTTGATATTCAATTCTTCTTTTTTGTGATTTACCTTTCTTTTTCAAATAATCCTTTCTAGCTTTCTTATATTCCTTTTTAGCTTTCTTATATTCCTTTTTAGTCCTTTTGTAATGTTTATATTTCTTCTTTATTTCATGTCTAAGGTCTTTACTGATATCTCCTACTCCTAATTCTTTTAATTGTTCTTTGAACCTATGAAATGATTCAAATCTGATTACAATAATTCCTAATTCTCTAGCTGGGACTAGATTTTGAATTTTATCATCAATAAAAATACACTTTTTTGGCTTTGTATCTAATTTTTTTAGCACATATTTGTATTTATCCATATCTGGTTTGATGAAACCAATTTCATTGGATAAGAAAACATTATCAAAAATATCATAGAATCCTCTCAATAAATTCGATTTCGCATGGATATCATGAGTATTTGACATTAAACTTACAATATAATCTGCTTGATGTAAACGTTCTATTATTTCTGCCATTTCTGATGAGATATTAGTTACTTGAGAATATAAATCAAACCAAAGCTCAACATAATATTCTACATTTACTTTTTTAGGTGGTAATGCTCCATCTTTTCTTTGAAAAGGATAATAATATCTTTCACAAATTTTCTCAAAAAAATCTTGAGAAGAAATTCTTCCAGAACTTAAACTTCTTTTAATTTTTCTAATGTATGAATTCTCGTCACGAGGAATAGAGATGTTCAAATCTGATTCGACTATATCGAGTAAGTTCTTCAATACAAAAGTTTTTTCGATCATTACACCTCCAAAATCAAAAATAAAGTGTTTTATTTTATACAATCTGACTTTCTGTTTTTCACCATATATCTTTGATTTACTTAGTTCTTGAGAATTCATCTTCTAAATAATTCAATCAAA
>CAYZTE010000050.1:0-5413 GCA_964481225.1 uncultured archaeon
CATTTTGACGTAAAAGAAAATGATGTTCGTACACGTATTGACAGATATTATTCTCCTGAAGTTCATGATAGAATGATGGCATTAGTACACATGTGGCATCCAGAATGGCCTTATTTGTGCTATGATGAATATACACCGTTAAATTATGTAAATACAAGTTTCATATCAAGAGATGGCATTCATACTGTTCAAAATGCATATTCTAATACCACAGATTGTCCATGGGGATACGTTCATGAGGGATTTGATTTTTATTTCAAGCATGATAGGAGAGTGTATGCCGCCGCTCCTGGACTCGTTAAAACAATTTCATTAATAGATCGTGGGAGTGGAGTAAATAGATATGCATTAAATATCACGATCCAATTCAATTCGTATATTTCTACAGAATATATATTTGAGATCTGGTCTAATAATATTAATGATTATAATACCCAGTTATCCAAAATATATATAACAGAAGGCGAATGGATAATGTTAGGGTGGGGAATCGGAGATTTTCAACAATTTCATCCATCTGGTCATGTACAATTCAGTATTATTGAAAATGGAGACCGATTCCCTCTTGATAAGTATTATTCTCCAGCTGCTTATGATCAGATGATGAAACTAATTAATGTTTATCATAATTGGAGTTATCTATGTTATATTGGACAACCTTGGTAAATGGAATGACAAATAGATTTAAAACTAATGGTTTAGAAGAAAATGCTATGCTAAGCATTAACTCTATAATCTTTATCTCATTTTCACGTGTTTTCTTTTGATAAATTCGAAGAAGAAAGAATAAAGAACCCATTTTTCTTTAAAAATGTAAAGAATCTTTCAATATTCTTCATTTAAATTTACAATGTTGATAAAATCTTTACGTCCATTCGCCATTCGAGTAATATTTTCAACAACTTCATTCCATCTTAATAAATCGCTAAAAGGTGAATATCCCCGATGAGGCGAAAGGATGATGTTATCAAGCTCATGAAATGGAAAATGATATGGATATTTTCTTCCTTTTTCATCTTGTTTAGGATGGTAATCATACCAAACATCGATTGCAGCTCCAGCTATAATCTGGTTTTTTAAAGCTAAGAAAAGACTTTTCTCGTCAATAATTTCTCCTCGAGCTACGTTGATTAACATTCCATTTGGTCCTAAAAGTTCTAATTCTTTACTTTTTATCATTCTCATTGTTAAAGAAGTCACGGGTACAGCATTCATAAGTACATCGATTTTTTTAAGAAATTCATGAAGCTGATAATATTCATATTTTTTGACTTTTGTAGGTAATTGTGATTTTTGCTTATCCCAATGTTTTCTTAAAATAGAAAATTCTACATTAAAACCTGCAAGAAAATGATGAACTTTTTGATTTATTGCTCCGTAACCAAGTAATCCCACGTTTTTAAATCGTAGGGGAATTGAAGCATCCTCTTTATCACCAGTCCGCCATTTTCCTTCGACCATCCATTGATGATGTGGAATTATTTTATTCATTAAAGTTAATAAAAGAGCTACGGCGTGCTGAGCAACAAAATAAGAATTTCCGTGGCCATTGATGAGTAAGATTTCTCTATCTTCATTCAATTCCCGGAAGAGTTCTAATAAATGATGAATCCCGGCGCCTGGATTGATGAATAACTTCATCTTTGTAGCCTGAGTTAATAATTTCTTAGGTGGACGCCATCCGATTAATATATCAGCATTAGGTACTAAATTTAAGAGTATCTCTTTTGAAGTATCTTGAGGAATTAGTAATTGAATGTTATCTAAATGCTTCAATTTGTTTAAAATGTAAGTTTTTGCTTGGTTTGAAATAGGAGAAATAAAACAAACAATAACTTTTTTGACCGGTTTGTTCGCAATATTATTTAACTCGCTCATTTTAGAATTCTTCAACCATCCAATCTTTTAGGACCTAAAATCAATAAATTTCTCATTTTCTATAAAAATAAATAATGCTGGATACAAATAAATTTTTATATACATTTCGTTGCTATAATTATAAATATCTAATAATCAAAATTAGCATACTAAAAAGGTAAAAGAATTGTCAGAACAAAAGTTATTTGAGGTATTTGTTAATAAATTGCAGTTTGAACCTGGTGACTACTTGGTTTCAAGTGAAGAAGGAGAATTATCTGACTTTCAAAAAAAAGCTATTGAAAATGCAACTAGCATTATGAAAGACAATATCGTAGGAGAAGTCAAATCAATTGGAGGAAATTTCAAAAAAAATGAAGAAAAATTCAAGGAATTCGAGAAAAAAGCAGAAGAAGAGCTTCAAAATGAAGAATATAAAGATATGAAAAAGGAACTCAAGGATTATGTTAAAAAGCTACGAGATCTAATTGATAAAACGTGCGTTGCGATAATTCCTATAAAAGAGATGCCTTGGATTGACGTAATTTTCAGATCAGTTCCTCGAATAACGTTCAATAAGAAAGTAGAGCTTTTAGATTACACAATTGCTTACTATGGAGAAATCAAGTGCTTAATTTCAAGATCTATAATATTTGGAAAGATGAAAGGTGAAAAACCTTTATTTGCCCCAATAATGGGTTCACTTGATCTAGGCGAATATAAGCTTGATGAATCTTTCAAAGGCCCTAAATCAGAAATATTTCCTTATGTAAGCGCTATCATCAATTCATTAGATTCTACCATCACGAAGAACCAACTCGCAAAATATCACGAGGGATATCAGAGGCATGGAGATCCAATCTGTGATTTCTTAATGAAGGATGAAGAATTAATGAAATCAATGGAAAACATCACTTCTGGCTTGGAATCTAATCGCCTTGCATCTGATATTGCTATATACGGTATTGCAATTCCTCAAACTACAGATAATACCACTTTATTAGTTGTCACAGATGAGGGTAAAGATCCTAATAAATTCTCAAGATGTTTTGAAGCGTTTTTAAGATTTTCTGCTGAATGTTGCAATGCACCTACAATTAGTAAAGAAGCTCCTATTCAACAACCACAACCTCCAGGACAAGTATCTACTCAACAGCCAGGCGTTGTAAGAACACTAGGGGGTCAAGAGTTAAAAGTTTGGTCTGCTGAGGAGTTAGCTACTGAAGCACAAAAAAGAATGGCTTCTCAACCAGATATGTCTGCTTGGACAGAAGAAGAACTAACGAAATTTGCGGCAGAGCGAGGAACAGGTCTACCAGAAGGAATGGAGGTTTGGACAGAAGATGAATTGCAAGAATTGGCCCGAAAGAGACAAGGAGGATTAGACATTCCAGAATGGGTTCCTGATCAAGATTTAAAGGAATGTGTAAAATGTGGATATTCATTAAGACCAGGATGGAGCCGGTGTCCAGTATGTGAAACACCAATAAGTATAAAACCTGAATTAGAGCCTGTTGAACCTCCAAGTCCAGAGCCAAGTGAAGAATCTAAAGAAGAATCTAGTGAAGATGTTGAAGCAGAACGTTCTGGGGATTCTGAGGAAGAAAAGGAAGATCAATAATTAATAGTATAAACTTTAAAATTTTGTTTCCTTTATAAATGGCTTTATCTCATTATTCTTAAAAAATTCAAACTGAAAACTTTAAAAGGAAACAAAATCAGCAAGATTCCAAACGTTTTTTAAGAATTTTTTATTTTCAAACTTATAGGAATTAAGAACTTTGGAAATTTAATTGTTACAAAACATCTTTTTATTCAAGGGTAAGAAATACCAAGACTTAGAAAATCTTAATATTTATAGTTACCCTAGTGAAATTTTTAGTATAAAAGACAAAGATCTTGTTAATAATATTATATTTGGGCATGATCAAGGAAAGAAAATTGAGAATTTTAATTCTCAATTAAATGAATCTCACATTCAAACCAATCATTCAAATCATAATAGAATTGATAAGCCTGTTGCTCAGCATGTTAATAATTTAAACATGTATACTTCTTGTATTAATGGAAAAATTATCGTCGGTCTAATTTTTGAACAAGAAGATAATCCTTACGATTATAGAGGAATTTTTGAAGAATTATTAAATGAATTGTTGAATAATGGTTCATATTATTCTTTTAACGATGAAATTGAAATCGATAATTTATTGATTTCGATATTTATTGATATTCGAAGATATGGTGATGAAATCATAGAAAAATCACTAGAAATCGAATATTATTATCAACGAGAGGCATTTTATAAAGTTTTCTTGTTTGGAATTGATGAGGTTGGAAAATCGAGCTTAGTAAGACGGTTAAGAACTGGCGAATTTAATGATAATTATTTTACTCCAACAAGGAAATTCAACATTGAATACATTCAATCAAAGGAGAGAGGCTTATTAGCTTTCTGGGATATGCCAGGCCAGCAATCTTTTCGTAAAAAATGGCTGATTGGTCTTCAGGATTCCAACATTATTGTATATATGATTGACATAGCAAATCAACGAAGATTCGAAGAATCCAAAAAAGAATTTTGGAATATCCTTAATAGAAGTGAATTGAATGGTATTCCATTGTTAATAATAGGAAATAAGACAGATTTAATGAAATATTCTGAAGATGAATGTAATACTCAACTTCAAAAATTAGAAGAGGAAATTTCTGAATTTTTTAATTTTGGAAAAATAAGGAATAGAGAAATGCAATTTCTCTTCACTTCAGTAAAAACTAGTTTTAATATGGACACATTAATTCAAACAATTTTTGAATTAATATCATCTTAAAACATCGTTGTTATAATAAGGATTTATCTAGGAATCTCTTTTATTGTTAGTTTTTAATTATTAGAGTTTTAAACATTAAATTTAAATATCTCGCCATTTAAATCTTTATTATACTTTATAATAACTTAATGTAAATTTAATAATTCTCTGTATATATCAAACTAGGGAAAAGTAATGTCGAAAAGGCTGAAAAAAGAGTTAAATATTATGGTAGATGAGAAGTCGGGACAATTATTTTTTGGGGATAAAAAGAAGGAATTACGATTGTTAATGTTGAGACCCATAGACCTAATCGAATTCTCAGAATTTGCTGGTACAAATGCAGATGATATACTTGTTTGGGTTGGAAAGTCAGTGGGAAGAGCTTTTATGGAAAAATTTTTCTATAACAAGGATTGGAGCGGGGAGCCAATGGCAACCAAGAAAGAAGTTTTCTTAGGCACCCTCGAAGCTTTGGAACTCATGGGTTATGGAAAAGTAAGAGGAATGTTCAAAAAGGATCATATCATTGTCGAAGTAGAAGAGGGTTTAGCGTGTGAAGAAAAGGATAATATCATGGCAAAAAACCTGTGTTTACTCTATCAAGGGTTATTTAATGGCACATTTGATATTTTGCAAATAGATGTTAATGGTGAAGAAACCGAATGTGTTCTACTAAATAGTGAAAAATGTGTATATCGATTTGATTTTATAGGCGAAGAATTGGACGATAGTTTAGTGGATGAGGT
>CAYZTE010000050.1:5513-14144 GCA_964481225.1 uncultured archaeon
TATATCGATTTGATTTTATAGGCGAAGAATTGGACGATAGTTTAGTGGATGAGGTACCTTATGAAGCCGTTTCTGATTTTCTGTCTACTCTTTAAATTTAACCATCTTTAATTGTTACGATATATTCTAAAGCAAATCTTTCTTATCAATTTATAATTAAGCAGAATTATTATACTCAGGGAACCTATGATACTTTCTGGGAGTAAGATCCTAAAAATAAATATTTGTGAATTTCCTATTGAATTACAAGAACGAATGAGTTTAAAATAAATCATCAATTTTGGAACAAGAATGTTAAGAGTCAATTTCTTATCTGATTTTATGCAATTCAGGAAATTCACAGGTATTAATGGAGCACTGATTGCTACTATGACCCAAGCTAACGTGATGCAGAAATATGTAAAAGTGTTATTTAACGAATTTGGAAAGAACTATGACTTAATTCATTCTCATGGATGCTTTCCTTACACTTCCAGATTATTAAAAAGAGGAGTTAAATTAAAGAAACCAGTAATAATATCTGCTCATTCAACTCATTATGATACTTATAACTCATTTTTATTTTCAAAACAAATATCTCAAATTTTCAAACTATATTTAATTGGATATTATAACCTTGGTGATGTATTAATCTGCCCAACTGAGAATTCAAAAAGAATTGTAAAGAACGAATTAAAAATTGAAAAACCAATAAAACTAATTTCAAATGGTGTTAACACACTACAGTTTAAGAACTCTATTAAGAAAAGAATTCAATTTAGAAAAAATCATAGATTAAATAAAACGACAATAATATCTGTTGGAATGCCTACAAAGAGAAAGGGGATCTTTGACTTTATTGAAATTTCAAAAGAAGTAAAAGAATATCCATTTATATGGGTTGGTAAAAGAGCTTTTCCATTAATTCAACATAATTATAAAATTAATATTAATAATTTAATCATGCCTGGATATGTTAAGGACATTATTGCAGCCTACTCCGGAGGCGATATTTTCTGCTTCCCGTCATACTACGAAGGAGAAGGCATCGCAGTTCTTGAAGCAATGAGTTGTGGGTTGCCAGTAATAATACGTGATTTACCAGTTTATGAAGGCAGGTTTTTTAATGGCAAGAATTGCCTTAAAGCTAGAAATAATAAAGAATTTATTGAAAAAATTTATTACTTGATAAATAATCCTGAGGAAAGTAAAAGAATTGCCAAAAATGGATTAAAGACCATAAAAAAATATGATATAAGAGAAACTGCTAAAAGCATTTATAAAACATACATGGAAGTAATTTAGAAGTTTTTTTGTCCTTAACAAAAAATGCTTTCTAAAATTGATTTAAAACTCCAGAAAAGTCAATTGACTTTAAAAGTTTTAGAAATCATTTCAGAAGAACCAGGAATTTGGAATAATAAAATAGCTAAAAAGCTTAAAATTAATAGAAAAACCATTGATTACCTTGTTAAAAAGTTAATTGATTTAGGACTTATTTATGGAAGAGAAGATGGTTCTAAAAGGAAATTGTTTTTAAAACTGGATTCTAAATATTTTAATAATTCTTAGTTCAAAATTTTGTTTTTTATTAGTGTGAAGGTTCACACTTAAATATAATTATCTTTTTTCCAATTTGAGTTTTGGAATATAATAATTAATTTTTAAATTTCTCAATATCTCTTATTTGTAGAATAAATTCTAAAATAAATTTAAAATACATTCAAAGATAAAATTACTTATTATTTTAACTTATTAATAACACAAAATAAAAATTGATGTGAGAAATCATTGAGTAGAAAAGCCGCAAAAATTAAAATTGATGAATATAAGGGACTTCTCGGTACAATTAAAGGATTTGAACTCACAACTGGTAAAGTATCATACGGAGATGAGACGGAATGGGAACCACTTGGTCCGACGGCGATGCCCCATATCCCAACACTCAGATCTTGGTTTTTCAAACTAATGGAAAGATATAAACCTTTTTATATGCCAATCTGTGATATGTGTTGCTTATGTACGTATGGGAAATGTAATCTTTCCAAGGGGCGAACAGGGGCGTGTGGGATTGATTTACCCACGCAACAGAGCCGTATAGTAGAGATTGCGTGCTGTATAGGAGCCGCCTGTCATTCAGCACATGGTGATCATCTTCTACATTGGTTAAAAGAGAAATATGGTAATGTTCCGATTAATTATGGCACTAATATCGCTGTTGAAATGCCTCATACGCGATTAGTAGTAGGTATGAAACCAGAAACCTTAGAAGATTTAGAAACAGCAATGGAATGGGTTCATTATACAATAACTCACTTACTTGCTGCTGGTCATACTGGTCAAGAATCTAATTTCTTAGATTATGAATCAAAAAGCTTTTTGGCTGGTTTAGCGGATTCTGTTGGTATGGAAATTTCTGATGCTGTTCAAATTGCAGCATACGGATTTCCTATAGGAGAGCCTGATGTTCCTATTGTAGAACTTGGTATGGGAACAATGGACACAAGCAAGGCCGTTATATTGATGATTGGACATAACGTTGCCCCTGGAGTTGAATTAGTTGATTATATAAGAGAAAAAGGAGTCGAAGACAAAGTTGATGTAGGTGCAATTTGTTGTACTGCCCATGATTTAACACGATACTATGATGGTGCTAAGATTGTAGGTTCAATGTCAAGACAGCTTCATGTTATTCGATCAGGTATACCAGATGTTGTAATGGTCGACGAACAATGTGTAAATCTAAGATCTTTTGAGCAAGCTCAATTAATCGGTGCCCCTTTTATTGCTACAAACGAAAAGAATATGAGTGGATTACCTGATAGGACCGACGATCCTATTGATGAAATTGTTGATGATTTAGTAAGCGGAAAAGAACCAGGAGTCCTTATTTTAGATCCTATAAAAGCTGGATCAGTTGCAACCGAAACAGCAATAAAAGTAAAGCCAATAAGAAAAGCAAAAAGCGGAGTTCCAGATGAACAGGGTTGCATTGATATGGCCATGAATTGTAATGGATGTGGTAATTGTCAGCGAAATTGTCCCAACGATTTACCTCTTGTAGAAGGTGTAAACTTGGCAAAAGATGGAGATTTTTCATTGTTGGCAGATGTTTTTGATGACTGTTTAGGATGTGGTCGATGTGAAGGAGATTGTATGAAAAACGTATCCCCTCTAACACTACTTCAATATGCTGCAAGAGAAAAGATTAGGAATGAAAAATTTAACTGTCGAGTAGGACGAGGTCCAATCATGGATACTGAGATAAGAAATGTAGGAGCACCTATAGTTCTTGGAGAAATTCCGGGAATTGTTGCTATAATCGGATGTGCAAGTTATGCTCATGAAATTCAAGAACTACATAAAATGGCTGAAGAATTTTTAGTAAGAAATTATATCGTGGTTGTTTCTGGCTGTGGAGCAATGGACATTGGTCTTGTAAAAGATGATGAGGGTAAAACGTTATATGATAGATTCCCAGGTGATTTCGATAGAGGCGGATTAGTAAATGTTGGAAGTTGCGTCTCAAATCCGCACATTACAGGCGCCGCAATTAAAGTAGCGAATATCTTTGCCAGAAGACCGTTAAGGGGCAATTTTGAGGAGATTGCAGATTATATTCTC
Organism: uncultured archaeon; assembly: GCA_964481225.1. Lineage (GTDB taxonomy): Archaea > Asgardarchaeota > Lokiarchaeia > Sigyniarchaeales > SOKP01 > Loki-b32. Next base: position 9,117 of record CAYZTE010000050.1, read on the forward strand.
AATCGTGTGGGTGCTGTAGGAGTTGCGTGGGGAGCAATGTCCCAGAAAGCAGCAAGTATCGCTAGTATGGCAAATGGTCTAGGGGTTCCTGCAGTATGTGGTCCACATGCCGCAGAATATCGACGTATGTATATTGGTAGATCTGATGATGAGGATGTTTGGAAGGTGTTTAATGCCAGAGATGGAACTGCTGATCATCTAGTTGGTCCTGGTCCAGAACATTTATTAACAACTGCAGAAAGTATTGAACAAGCCATCTGTTTAGTTGCTAAGTCATGCTTGAGACCCGCTGATAACTCAAAAGGAAGAATGATAAAACTCTCTCACTGGATTGATTTAGAACGAAAATACAAAGGAGTTAAATTTCCTAATGACTTAGAGAAATTTATACGTGTTGAGGCAGACATTCCTATTAATATGAAAGATGAAATTATAGAATATCTTAAAGAAAAGGGCTGGAAACTAAAAGATATTGTCGATCCAACTCTTTTAAAAAGATTATGTCGAACATAATTTAATTTTCTTTATCATTTTTCTTTTTTATTTTTTAGATTTTATTTCTTATGAATTAGATTATTCTATCAACCATTCTTTCACTTCTTCCATTTAGGATTCTGTTCATAAGGAAAAAGTAAAAATTAAAGGATATCACAAAATTATTCTATCTAATATTCCTTAAACTTTAATGAGTGAAAAATATTGGATAAGCAAGATAAGGATATATTAAAATTGTCAAAATTATGTAAACATTGGGCGGATCATAACGATACACATAAAGAGAGTTTTCTAAAATGGCGAAACATTGCCAAAAAAAAAGGTCTAGATTCTATTGTTGAAAACTTAAATAAAGCTATTGAAATGTTAGACAAATGTAATGAATATTTATTATCTGCTTATAAAGAATTAGATTAAAAAACAACCCAATTTAATTTGAATTTTAAAAAAGAGGAATTATAGGAATAGATTTATGAGCGGAAGTAATTGTTCCTTAAAGTAGTCGATTTTTCCTTCTAGTAATTCTGGATTTTGAGAAAGCATCCATAAATATACGGGAATTTTCAGATCCGAGTATTCAAATAACTTTTCACCGCGAATTGTAAATCCATTAAGAGGTAAATCAAGCCTTATTGACTTTTCGCGGATTAAACCAATAGTATTGTAAAAATTTGAAAGTGTTTGGAGTAATAATGCTGTATTATTCACTAACATCTCGTCGGTATCAGTTCCGGTATAACTTCCAAAAATTAAACCATCCATGGATAAAAGGCTTGATGCTTTTGCATCTACTTGAGTTGCGAAGTCTTCAAGGATATTCTCGATTATTTCTGAAGTATCAGAAACCTTCTTTAGTGCTATGCTAAACATTTGCATGATAGTCTCCCTTTGGAATACCGTTGTATCGCAAAAATCTACTGCAAATTGCTCAAACTCGTCAGTGATTCTACTAAATTTATTTTTAATGGAAGTAACATTTTGTTGCCATTGGAGGGTTTTTCTTATATCTTGATCACTTTTACTTAGGACGATTAAGATGGCAGGATTTTCATTTAATTCCACTAATGCCTTTAATACCTCTCTAAAGTAGTTGGCAGCTTCAGAAAATCTATCTGGATCTTGGATATCAACTACATATATCATTATATCAGCTTCAGTAAAGAATAACTCTGGGCGATTGAAATATAGCTTTTCTCTATACTGAACTTGCCCACCTAAGTCCCATGAAATTATCGGATAACCGAAAAAGTCTAACTTTTCTCTTTTTACTCCCCTTGTTGGGAGAAGAGATTTGATTATTGAAAATTTGTCTTGAACAACGGCAAGAATCGAACTCTTACCTCCATTATCAAGGCCTATCATTAAAATCTTCTTATGGCGACGTAATTGTTCTTTTACAGCTTTCTGAATCACTTGGGCGATCTTTACCCATTTTTGTAACATATTTGGTAATATATCCTTTATCTCAGGAAGATTAGCAACTGATAAATTAGCCAAATCCTCAAGAGATTTAATACCATAAGAAAGTAGTTTATCTGAGCTTACCTTATCAACACCTATTAGTGTTTCTGGCTTAAATCTTAGCACTTCTTCGATCTCGTTAATTAAAACATTGCTTTTAAAGAAATCTTTTATGATTACACTTTTACTATTTTGATCTGACATTCGGCATCAGAATTGTTTAAATTTATCTTTTTACTTATACTCTTTATTTAATAGTTAAATAAAATATTATTAAATATTTATTATATTGTAAAAAAAAACTTTATGAACTTGAAGACTACTTTTTTAATAGTCAAAAAAAAATTTAAAAATCACATCTAATAAGACCGTCTTATTATAATGTCTGAGCAAAGAATTCCTGAAAACATTGTCATTTGCATAGACGCTTCAAGATCGATGTATAGAACGGATTTTCCACCTAATAGGCTAATTTGTTGCATCAAAGCAATCAAAACATTGATAGCTGAAAGGTTTGATAAGGATAGTCTAAGTACTTTTGCAATAGTTAAATTTTCTAATAAAGCAGAGAAGGTTATTGACTTTACGCATTCAAGTTATATAGATAACTTAAATTCTGCACTAGATACTCTAAAACCTGGAGGTTATTCCGCTATTGGGGATGGTTTAGCTTTATCAATTAAAACGGTAATCGGAGAATTGCGCAAAATTGCCGCAAAAATTCCGAGAATTCTTTTGATATCAGATGGTAAAACAATGAGAACTGTTGTCGACCCTTTAAAAATGGCCCGTCTAGCACAAGGATTAAACATAAAAATTGATACTTTTTTAGTAGGTGAAGTAGGACAAATTAACATCCTAAAAAGAATGAGCGATATTACTGGAGGTAGATATTTTTATACTAATGATCAAGAAAGTTTAATTAGATCTGCTCGGGAAATTGCCGATGACAATTTTAAGAAATATGGAACTGATAAAGAAGCTCTCAATGAGAACCCTGCTTTTCTCAGGAAAATAGCGGCAGATTTGTTGAGGGTTCAAGATTTAACAAAGGATCAAGAACAGCGCATAAAACAGATACGAGGAGAAATTGATTATAAGAAATGTTCAATCTGTTTTTCTGATAAAAATCCTTATACTAAAGGATCATTTTATGTTACTGGCAGATATTGTCCAAATTGTACCACTCCTTTCCATATACACTGTCTAGCAGCATGGTCAGACTCTCAAAAAGATGCAATGGTAAAAAGATCTGGCACTGCTAGATGTCCACATTGTTTTTATCTATTAAAAATACCTATTGAGGTTACTCAAATTCAAAAATTGCGAATTTTAACTCGGGGTTCAAAAGAAGAGGCTGGTAAAAAACCGGAAATCCTTCCTGCTAAATACATTGAAGATGTTGCTTACCTTGGCGAAGATTCTCTTTTCAATGCGTGTCCGGTTTGCCATTACATCTTTGAGAAAGGACAGCGAGCAGTACAATGCAGCAATCTCGACTGTAATGCTCTCTATCATGAAGATTGTTTTAAAAAATTGAAAGACGGTCATTGTAGAAATTGTGATGTAAAACTCCATCTTTATTAATTGAGTGAGGTATAGAATCAAACTGAATAGAAAAATAAAAGTAGGCGAAATTCGAAAATGAGTATTTTTGATGATAATATAAGAAATCAAATTAATGTAGCGGCATATTTCCTAGCACAGAAAAATTTTACCTATGATAAATTATGCTGGATGCTAGCTGAAAGGCAATTAATTGCCCAAAGAGATCCAAGATACAAACGAGAGGGGAGGATAAAAGAAAAGGCTGCGGAGATCTATTTCTCTGCTCCTCATTACGATATCCTCTGTTATTTAATAGCAGAGTTAGATTTTTTAATAAAAATGGGAAAAATCTAGTAAAATATTGATTTCAGTTGAACAATCGAATCCCCTAATAGTTCAATAAAGGTTAAAATCTAATAGCTTAAATAATAGCTAATTCCTATCTTAAAACATGTTAAAAGATAATTATTGCTAAATTACCTTATCGTGATGATATAGAATTAGCTTTAAAGAATGAATTAATCATGACTGTTTCAAAATATTACACTTATGATAATATCAAATTAGGCCGAGGAAGTTTCGTTTTACCTCCTGTACTTATAGGAACCATATTTTATCAGAATGAAACGCTTGTAGATAGGAAAAATGCTGAAATTTTTAATGCACAAAAAGCTAAAAAACGAATTGACACTCAAATATCATTATCTGAGAAATATAACATTCCTAATTTAGTTGAAATATCAGCAACTACTCCTAAAGCCATGGAGAAATATCTTGAATTTTACTTAGATAATTATGAGCCTCCTTTCATGTTAGGTGGCAATTTTGAATCAAGGGTTGCAGGAATTGAATATCTTTCGGAGTACGGAATTACACCCGAACAATATATATATAATACTATTTCAAATCTTAGAAACAAAAAGGAATTAGAAATTATTCAAAAATATAAAATAAATTCAACAGTGGTCTTGATACTTGGTTCAGATAATATGACATCTACACAAAGATATGCATATCTTACAGAGAAAAACCAACCAAATGATATGAGCATTTTAAAAGGACTAAATAGTTTAGGAGTCGAAAAAGTTTGGATTGACGGAGGAGTAGTTAGTTTAGAAAGTTTGGGGCATATATTGGAAACTCAAAAATTAATTTCCGCATCATTGGAACTTCCAGTTGGTACAGCACCAAATTTGTTTCTATTTCAATATTCCTCACCACGATTAAATATTAAATATCACACTAGATATCGAAGAGCTAGTATAATGTTTATCGCAGCATGGTTTTCTAACTTTATTTTTTATGGAGCCATTGAAGACGCAAAAGAGTGCTTTGCCTCTGCTTATCAATCAATTGAATTTAAAAATATCATTAAAAGTCGAAATATAAAGCTCTTAGAATTATAATTTAGTAATTAACAAAAGATTTTATTTGTAAAAAATAAAGAACTTAACAAAATTTAATCGAAATCTATTAATACTAAGGTTTTAATATCTTAATTTAATCTATGTAAATTAGAGATTA
>CAYZTE010000051.1:0-1987 GCA_964481225.1 uncultured archaeon
TATTTAGACTTTTAAGAAAATATAAGTGATATATTCGTGAAACAGACCTTTCACGTAAAAATATCTATAGCGAGATTTCATCATATCTATAACTGATATTTTTATTATTATTTTCCTTTTTTCACGGTCCCTTTGAAGGATGAAAATTGATTGAAAATTGCTTTAGCATCATCTTCAATTTTCGCAAAAATATTAACAGGACTCGCAGCGACTGGTTTATCACCTGAACTCGCGGGAGTTGGACCCCAGAAAATACAAAATCCTTGACCGCTAATCCAGTATCCAACATCTCCAACATCACATTCTTTTTGAGAATTTTCTGCGGGAATTGAGACAGGACAGTCACCGTATAATTCTTCACCCCATCTCGATAAGTTTACTTCAAATGGAAGCGCATCCCAGATTGCTTGGCAAGTTTTTGGATTCTTGTCCGTAAGCAATTTTGCTTTAACCTCGCCAATTTCTTGATTTTCAATTACAATATAATCCATGCTAAACTCACGATTTATACAAATTTTTAATTTAAATTAAGTAATTTTATTATTTAAACGAATTTAATAGATCTTTAAACACTTAACTTATTTAAATGATTTTAGAAAAAATAGTTAATCTTGTTAAGCAAATTTATAAAATTCACAAGATCGTTCCCCCTAAGGTTACTAAGGTAGTATTAGGGTTAGGTTATACCGGAGTGGAGGTAACTGGTTATGCCTATGAGCCTTTTCTGGGATTAGCCTCAACCTTACCGGGCATTATAAAAAATACTGATTGCAGCAAAATAAAATTCGCAGGTAATCTTACTGACAAAACCATTTCAGAATTATTAAGTTGGTCTTATCAATCACCAAGCTTAAGACGAATTATAGGTATAGCAACTTTAAATGGAGTTTCGCAACACATCTTAAAAATTATAAATCCCTATACCGTGCTGAAAACCGATTTATTAGAGTACTTAAACATAACCAATGACACTAAAGTAATATTTATCGGACTTATAAAACCACTCATTAGAAAAGTTGGCAAATTAACCAAAACGATTACCCTCGTTGAAGATTCTCTTTCAATATCCCCAGAATTTAAACAATTTACTTGTAAAAATAATATTGAACAATTAAATCACGATGATTTATCAACGGACATCTTATTTTGTACTGGTACTACTTTAATAAATAATACAATAGAAGATATTTTAGAAAGGTTTAAGAGAAAAGCTCGAAAAATTGTTTTACTTGGTCCAACTGCAAGTTTAATTCCTGATATCTTATTTGATCATGGAGTAGACATAGTCGGTGGAATGGAAATATTAAATTCAGAAGATACCTTACGAATTTTACAAGAAGGTGGTGGAACTAAGATCTTCAAGAAGTATGGAAAAAAATATAATTTAATTAAAGAATAACATCTTATAATTTATACATTGACTTTAAAATTTTAATTAAAATCAATTCTTTTTAATAAAAAAAAAATATTTCACTTTTAAGAAGAAAAGGGTTATTTAGTATGTCTGGCGAAGGAGAATTTAAATTTAAAATTATAATTCTTGGTCCAGCCGCTGTTGGAAAATCCAGCCTTATCCGTAGATATGTAGAAAACAGATTCTCAACTGATTACAAGTTTACGATTGGGGTTGACTTCATGACCAAAAGTATTGAATATGAACCAAAAAAAATCGCGAAATTAAGCATCTGGGATATTGGCGGACAGCAACGGTTTAAATTTCTACGAAGGAGTTTTTATGAAGGGACAAATGGAGCATTATTAGTGTTCGATCTTTCTAGAGCCTCCACTTTTCCGAGGTTGAAAGAATGGCTTTCAGACATGCGTAGTACGATTCAAAAAGAGATTCCTCTTGTATTGATCGGGAATAAATCTGATTTAATCCCTGATGTTGGTGAAGTAATAGATAAAAACGAACCATTAAAATTTGCTGAGAATGAAGGCAGTCTCTATATCCAAACTTCTGCTAAAACTGGTGATAATGTTGAAA
>CAYZTE010000051.1:2087-4819 GCA_964481225.1 uncultured archaeon
AATGAAGGCAGTCTCTATATCCAAACTTCTGCTAAAACTGGTGATAATGTTGAAAAAGCTTTTGGCGAACTTACTCGTAAATTGGTAAAGCATTATTCTTAATTTGTCGATCGAGAAGGAGAATTTTACGCAGTTTTAGTAGAAAAAATAATTATTTAATGCATCTTTTTAAATCAATCGTTTTTGAAAATGTTTAAATATCAGATCGAGATTATTTATTAGAATTTGTTAAAATAAATAAAATATTAAAAAATTAAATTGGTAGATAGAAACATTTATTGGGTCAATTTATTTAACCAGAGTGGTGAGATATAATTAACCAGAATGGGCCTCTCTATGTATTTAAGGTTATAATAATCGGTAGCGGCGCCGTGGGAAAAACATCACTTCTATATAGGTTTGTGGAGAATAAATTCTCATTTCGCTACAAAATGACAATAGGAGCAGACTTTTTATCGAAGGTTATCGAAGGCTACCCAAAACAAGGTACGACTGTAAAACTACAGATTTGGGATATTGGGGGTCAAGATCGTTATAAATTTTTAAGACAAAGTTTTTTTGATGGAGCTAATGGAGCATTATTAGTATTCGACCTTACGAGATGGCACACATTTGAAGAACTAGATGAATGGCTTTCTGATTTGCACCAATTTGCTGGAGAAAACATTCCTTTTGTATTAATAGGAAACAAATTTGATATAATTCAAGAAAATAATGAAGATTATGATAAAGAAAGTGCTGAACTGTTTGTAAAGAAAAAAAATGCTTATTTCGTTGAAACATCAGCAAAAACAGGTGAAAATGTCGAGGGAGCTTTCTTGAATTTAGCGAATAGAATGATGAAAAAAGCAGGTTTTAAGTAAATTTTTAAATTAATCAACAATGCGAATTAAAGCAAAAGAATTTAAATTTGTATAAAATTTGGCTAAATTTCTTCTTATCATCTCATTTTTCATATCTTCGTGTTCAAATGACAAGTCATCTAGCTTTTTTTCTGCTACTTTTAAATCTCTTTTAATAAATTTGATGTCTTCCTCCAATTTTTGAATATCTTTTAACCTTTCGGTCTTTCTCTTTTCATCCGTTATATTATTAATGTTTTGAAGTTGTCGTTTTGTAGGTTTTTTATTTTCTTTTCTTTCTAATCTTTGTTTTAATGTTTCTATTTTTAAATTTAACACTCTCCTTTTATAAGCGTATATTTTTTCTTTTTTATTCCTTTCCAATGTAAAAATTTTGTCATTCAAATTCCTAACTTCTCTTTTCCACATGGATGTTTTCGATTTTACAATGTCTTTTGCTTTCTGTTGGATTGGGTTGAAAAGATCGATGTTCAAATTAATATTTTTAACGTCATCGTTAAATTGAAATATCTTATCATAATTATCAATGTTCAATATAAAATCTGCCATACCTACAACTTCATTTCCATATATATCTACTATTACAGGCAAGATTTGATTTTCAATTATATAACCTTGAAACTTTATTGTAAAAATAAAAAGATACAGTTCACTTTGGTTAATTGATTCAAATACTAAACTTTTTGGCAATATTTGTCTCTTTAATTTAAGAATTGTATATGAACCTTCAAATGTGTCATCCTTACAAAAATCTATTATTGTATTAATTAGAGGATGACCTAATGCAAAGAAATCAATTTCTTCTCTTTCTCTAGCATGTTCTAAATTAAACGTTCCGGTATACTCATCTAGAAGTTTATATTTAGGATTTCTTAATATGATGTCATTAATTTTGATTCTTGAGATATAATTATTCCCTTTACTTATTTTACTCGTGATGTCTTCGATATTTTCTAAACTGCCATATTTGTTCTCATAGAGATTAAAGAAATGTTTCATTAGCGAATATAATTCGTTATGAGTGAGCTTTACATCAATACAGGAAGCCAAAGAACTGAGTAACCCCTCTACTTGAAATGATTTCTTATCGATCATCAAATCATCTAATTGCATTTCTATTTCTTTGGCTCTTAGAATTTCATTATCAAGAGTCCGATAGAATTCATTCAGTTTTTTCCTCTTTTTTCTATCATCTTCAGCAAAAATCACATTTTTCAGGTCTTTTTCAATACGGCCAATAATGGGTTCCAAAACTCCTATTGATTCTTCGAATAAGTTAATTCTTTTAATTAATGCATGGACAACGTCAGTTTCCACTGTTCCTTCCAAAAAAAAGTTGTAGATGAAAATTTCTCGAGATTCTTGCCCAATTCTATCAAGACGACCAATTCTTTGTTCGAGCTTCATTGGATTCCAAGGCAAATCATAATTTATAAGAGTGCGAGAAAATTGAAAGTTTCGCCCTTCACCTCCAATTTCTGTTGAAATGAGTATCGAAAAATCTTGATTATTCCGAAATCTTTCAACTGCTTCATCTTTTTGTTCTTTATTTAATCCTCCATAAAAAACTTCAACAAAATAATCTTTTCCTTGCTTTACTAATAAGTCTTTTAAAAATAATAGGGTATCAACAAATTGAGTAAATATTATTATTTTTTCCTTTGGATTACTATTATAGATTTGATTGAGGAGCTCAGTTAATTTATCGGATTTTGAATCATATGGTATTTTTTTCAATTTTTCGTAAAACTCTTTTAAAATTTTTTCTTGATTAAGAATGTTCAATTCATCTTCTAACTGGTTTTGAGTTGAAATCTCATTAATGATACCATTAAATTCAGAATCAAGATATTGGCTTTCTAATTCTAA
>CAYZTE010000051.1:4919-14139 GCA_964481225.1 uncultured archaeon
TTTTTCTTCTCTATATACCGAAGATCTTTTAGAAGCTTGATCGTATTTTTCACTTCAAAATTGTTTAACCTATCAATTTGGTTCAGATTGTTCACTAATAAATTAATAATAGGCATATTTTTCCTAAAATGTTCAAAATCACTAAAATTCTCGAATGCTTCACCTTGAATCAACCCAATTAATGAATATAATTCAAATGAATGCAATTGTAAGGGTGTTGCTGTTAATAGAAGAACGCTTTCTGAGTTTGAACTCAAGATTCTCGCTAATTCATAATTAAGCGTTTCTCTATATCTTTCAGTTGCCGCATTAATTAAATAGCGCCTTAAATGATGAGCTTCATCAAAAATTACGACATCCCAGGAAATTTTTGATAGTAGTTCAATATATTTTCGATTTCGAGCGAACTGAAGTGAACAAATGATTAAATTATCATAATAAAAAGGGTTTTCCAATAATTCAGCAAATTTTTGATTGCCTCTACGCCCTAATTCCTTTACTTTTTTTCCATCATAGATTGTAAAATCAATATGAAATTTGTTTTGCATTTCAAATTGCCACTGCTTTACTAAGGAAGCGGGAACTATTATTAAAATGCGTTCAGCAAGGTTTCTCGCCATCATTTCCTTGATATATATTCCTGCTTCAATTGTTTTCCCTAGTCCTACTTCATCTGCTAAGACGACTCTTGGAAAATGTTCTTCCGATAAACGATGAGTAACATTAATTTGATGGGGCATTAATGAGAGCCTTGAATTGGTAATACATTTAATTTGGTAGGAAGTATAATATGAATGGAACAAATTAGCCCAATACTTAATTAAAAAATTTCTTGGGGGACCTATTTTTTGACTTGAAATTAACTCATTAATTGGTTCTACATGTTTAGCATAAATTTCAGGTTCGTAAATCTGAGTTATTTTGCCGTTTTCCATCAAAAATTCATATGAGATATCTCCATCTTTAATCAAGAAATCTTTAGAATTTATTATACCGATTCCTTGCTTAGTTTCAATCTTTTCATTAACTTCAAAAACAAGGTGGATGAGATCAATTGGATGGATTATTTTAATTACCCTATTCTTAAATAAGACTTTATACTTAGTGAAAAAACTCGTATCTTCATCGTCTAAAGATCTTGATGTAGGGATCTCTAACCTTTTAATAACCCGCCCAATACCTAAATCGGGATTTAACCTATAAATAACCAAATTTCCTACATTAAACCTCTGCCCTTGACAATATACATTAAAACATTTGGAAAATCTTGATTCTAATTCCTTTCCACAGAAAGGACAATTATATTTCTGAGGATTTATCTTTAAAACCATTATCTTTACATTGTATCTAATATAAATAAAAGTAAAAATTTTCGCATTTTAAATTAAATTTAAGATGAATATCTCTAAAGGTGGGATTGAAATCTTAGATTTTCGATACAAAAAACAGTTTTCACACAATTCACATGTATTGAGATTTCTCAAGGTATAATATAGTGAGTGAAAGAAACGCAGATATCTTAAAACAGAAAAAAAAGGCTAATTTTTGGTACAAACAGAAAAAAAGTCATTCCCTCCGAGATATTTACCGAAAAATTTATGAGAATGATTATCCAGAGGAAGCAGATCCTGATAGTTCAGTTACAATGACTGATCTACAAAATATCGTCAAACATCTCAATGTCAAACCTGGGGAGACTTTTATTGATATAGGATGTGGTAGAGCAGGACCAGGAATGTGGATAGCACGTGAAATAAATGCGAATTATGTAGGTATTGATATCTCGGAAATTGCTATTGAATTAGCTATTCAACGTATAATCGATTTTGGACTAAGTGATAAAGCTAAATTTCTTGTAGTGAATATTTATTTAACAAATTTCCCTGATAACTATTATGACGGGGCAATTAGTATTGATACTATAACATATATACCAGACAAGATAAAGGCTATTTGTGAAATTGCGAGAATTTTACGCTCGGATGCATCATTTGTGTTTACTACTTGGGAAACGCCAGTTACAGTGAACGATTATCGACCTCTACTTCGAAAAGCAGGATTTGAAGTCATGATTTACAATGAGATATCAAATTGGGAACAGAAACAGCGTGGAGTTTACGAGAAAATAATAGAATCTAAAGATATTCTGATCAGAGATATGGGGAAGGATGGTTCCCTTCCATGGATTACAGAGGCAAAAAAAACCTACCTTATTTAAAAGATTGGAAACGAATTTTTGGCGTTGCAAATAAAAAATGATAGTGGGTATATATTAAACAATTTAGAAAATCTTGATTCTAATTCTTTTCCGCAAAAAGGGGGATTATACTTAGGATTTAGCTTTAAAACCATTATCTTTATATTGTATTTAATATGAAGACAAGTAAAAATTTTAGTAATTTACATTATAACTGATGGTAAAATGTCAGATGTAGGAATTGAACCAACATATGTAGGGAAAAATGAAAACCTAGTTTTTGTTATTCCCAAAGAACTTTTTAATATGAGTTTAGGTCCAGCAGAAGTATTAGATCGCGAATCTGCTAAACTTTATAGTAAATATATAAGAGGGACCTTCAAAGGCTTTCAACAGGCAAGAAAAACGAAATATGGGAATGAAAATAATACAAGAACAGAAGTTACTCCTGATTTTTGGGAAAAATTTGAAAAAAAAGCAAAAGATCTCGATGTAGATTTCATAAGCTATACCCCAGTTAATGAAAATTATATTTTTAAAGGCCTTAAAGTATATGGAAAAAATGCTATTGTCCTAGGAATAGAGATGAAATGGGATAAAATCAAAACTGCTCCTGGGGCAATATGTCAAATTGAAGTATTTAGAGTTTACAAAGTGCTAGGAGATGTAGCTATTGAATTGGCAGAATATTTAAAAGAACAAGGATATAAAAGTAAAGCCCATCATCCCTTCGGAGGAAAACTTCTATATGGTCCTCATGTAGTAGCAGCTAATTTAGGAATAAAGGGAAGAAATGGATTAATTATTACACCTGAATTTGGTCCCCGACAAAGGTGGAGCATAATTACAACCGATGCAGAAATTCCTAAAACAGAAGAAAAGGATTTTAGTGACCTTGAAGAATATTGTAAAAAATGTGGTGCTTGTGTAAGGAATTGTAAAGGAGGTTCTGTTTATGAGACTCCAATCGAAAAAGAGAACGGTGTTATCAGCATATAGATCGATCCAAGTGCATTCAAAGTTTATTAGAAAATAACTATTGTAGTTATTGTTTAAAAATATGCATGCCTTCTACTTCATCCTAAGAAATAAATAATATTCTATTATCTAAATTAAACCAGGTTATTCATTTGTTTAAAAATAATCTATATAAAATTTTCATAATCAATTTATAATAGTTATATTCAAATTAAAACAAGATTTTTAATAAACAGAGGATTAAGAACTATTACCACTTTTCTTGATATAACATGACTGTATCTGAAGATAAAGAACCTCCTGAAAAAATTGAAAGTAAAGCTTCAATTGAAATTCTTAAGAAGGTAGATGCCGCTGCAAATTATTGTTATAATTGTAATCGCTGTAATAATGTCTGCCCAACAGCATTTCTTGACATCTTTTACCCCCGCAGTTTAATCGTGGATTTAACATTCTTATCACCAGAAGAAGCTTTACAGAACAATAACATATGGAAATGTCTTACTTGCGGTCTTTGTTCAATTTATTGCCCCATGACAAAGGAAGATATTGGTGTTAATTTCACTCAAATTATAAAAGATCTGCGCTCTCTTGCTTCTGACTATAAACCATTACAAGAAGATATGTTGGAATGCCATCACTATAGAGAATATTCAAGCTTACCGTATTTAATGGCTAATGATAAAATAAAAATTACTAATAAACTTGGTTTTTTGGAAGGGACTAATTTAAAAATAACCGATAAGGGAGAAATTGCTTATTTTATGGGGTGCACTCCTTATATGACAGGAATTGCTCCTTGTTCATGTGGTTGTCCTGCGGGTGTAGATGTTCAAGGTTATGTCTCATTAATTGCTGAAGGAAAATTTCAAGAAGCTATCGATTTGATAAGAGAAACAAATCCTTTACCGTTTCTATGTGGAAGAATCTGTACAGAATATTGCGCCCTAAATTGTAATCGACAGTATATAGACGATCCAATTGCTATTCGGGTTTTAAAGCGATTCATTTCTGATTGGGAAATTAATAATCCCAATTTAAGCAAAATAAAACCAGTTATACAAAATAAAGAAAAGGTAGCAATTATAGGTGCTGGTCCCGCAGGATTATCTGCTGCATATTTCATCGCAAGAATGGGATATAAACCAACCATTTTTGAAAAAGGAGATAAAACAGGTGGAATTGTACGATATGGTGTGCCCCAATATAGAATGTCAGATAAGGCTCTAGATAACGATATTGAGTTTATAAAGAAAATGGGAGTAGAAATTTTATTAAACAAACCACTTGGTCCAGATTTTACTCTTGAAGATATCAAAAAAGAAGGATATAAAGCAACTTTTCTAGCTACGGGTTTATATGTTCCAAAAACTTTGCGATTGGAGGGAGAAGACTTGCCTAATGTTCATGTAGCTATTGATTTTCTATTAGAGCGAAAGTATAAATTCCCACAAAATAAAGATGAATATAAAGGGAAAACCTTTGGAGTTATTGGTGGTGGTGCTGTTGCTGTGGATGCAGCGGAAACTGCTCTTAGATTAGGAGCTAAAAAAGTTGATCTTGTGGATATTTTAACTGAAGAGGATCTTCAACTAGTACTTAGAGATATCCATGATGCTGAGTGGGAATTAATAGAATATCATTTTAAAACTTCTACATCAAAGATTACAAAAGAACCACGAGGTAAATTAGCTCTAAATTGCTATAAAATTGAATGGGGGGAACCAGATCCCTGTACAGGGAGAAGACCTCTAAATAAAGTAGAAGGTTCAGAATTTAAAATCACTGTTGATATAATCGTTATTGCAATTGGTCAAGGACTTGACTTAGAGCCAATTTTGGCAGCTACTGGGGATCAATTAAAACATGAAAGAGGCAAAATCTTAGTAGATGACGTTACCTTTGAAACTAGTATTCCAGGAGTTTTTGCAGGAGGAGATATCATTCCAAATCCAAAAATGGTTGCTGTAACAGCTATAGGACATGGTAGAGAAGTAGCAAAATCAATTGATCGATATCTTCGAGGAAGAGACTTGAAAGAAGGTCGTATTAATAGAGATTTCCTAAAACGATCTCCAATACCTAAAAAACAAATTGACGAAGAAAATCAACAAAAAATTAATTTAGTACCAGGAGAAGAAAGACTCACAAATTTTGAAGAAATGGAAATAGGATTTAACGAGGAGCAAGCAATTGAAGAAGCAAGTAGATGCATGAATTGTAATTGTTGTTGTAGCTATGATCAGATACTCGAAGATTACAGTAATTCCATTGATGCTTCAGGTGTTATGACTTGCCATTATGGCGAACAATCAAATATATCTTCACAAAATGCTTTAGATTACTTAGAAATCCCAAAAAGCGTTATAAGTCTTTTAAACCAGAACGATCTTGTGCCAGTTGTTTTACCCGATGAAAGATGTTGTGGACATGATCTTCTTTGGCAGGGAGATTACGAAAATTTTGAAAAATTAGCAAAAAATAATGTTAAACTCTTTAAAGAAGCGGGAGTTAAGATGTTGATTTTTAGTTGCGCTGAAGGATATTATACATGGACACGTGAATATAAGAATCTTTTTAAAGGCAGTGAAGAATTTGATTTTGAGATTTATCATATTACGGAATTTATCTTAAAAGAAAACCTATTAGAAGACATATCATTTCCAAGTTTAGATAAAATTAAGGTGACTTATCATGATCCTTGTAGACTTGGTAGAATGAGTAATGTTTTCGACGCACCACGTGAGGTATTAGAACAAATACCATCTGTAGAATTAGTCGAAATGGAAGATTCAATGCAAGATGCAGATTGTTGCGGAGTTTCTGCTTATATCTCTTGTAGTGAAGATTCAAAACTTTTGCAAGAGAAAAAAATTAATCAAGCAATAGAAACTGATGCTGAATACTTAATTACCGCATGTCCTAAATGTATCGCTCATTTAAATTGCTATTTGAATGAACATAAAGAGTTAAAAAATAAAATAAAAATAATGGATTTAATGAGTTTTATCGGAAAATTACTATTTCTAACATAGGTTTTTTATATTTTTTCATTAAAGCTAAATTCTATTTCAAATGTAATTGGGCTTATTTTCAGAGAATTAATTGGAAGTTGCGCATTTACAAATTTGTAAATTACTCCCCAGTTTAATCTAATCTTTAGTTAATAATAATGGTTCTGTATAATTTTGAAGAAAGAGCTTTTTAGAGTTAACAAGTAACCTTTAAAATTTTGATACTTTTTTTTTAATAATTAGAATCAAATCAAAATTTCAAACATACAATTATTTGTGAAAAACATGAGTAAAACTAAGGAAATTTCTATACCTGATAAAGTTGAAGGCTTTACCCAAGTTAGACTTGATGCAGATCTTACAACCGGAAAAATTAACAAGACTACTCTATCTAATGAATTTTGCCGAGACTGGATTGGTGGATATGGTTTCGGTGCTAAGGTACTCTGGGATGAATGTCCTGCTGGTGTTGACCCACTAAGTCCTGAAAATGTTTTTGTATATGCACAAGGTCCATTTCCAGGAACAATCCTTCCAACAAGTTCCAAATATGGTGTATTTGCCAAATCTCCATTAACCGGGATGTTTGGAATGGCGATTTCTTCTGGATCTGTTGCCGCTCAAGCTCGACGTGCTGGAATTAACATGATCGTGTTTAAAGGGAAAGCCCAAGAACCTGTTTACATGGTCGTAGATGACGATGATTATTACTTAGTTCCTTGTGAAAAAACTGTTTGGGGAAAAGGTTGCTGGGAGACAGAGGAAATTTTAAGGGAAGAGTTCCAAGATCAACGCCTTGGAATAATGACTATTGGCCCTGCTGGAGAAAGAATGAGTTTTCTTGGATGTTTAACTAATGATCGCAATAGACAAGCCGGAAGAACCGGTATGGGAGCCGTTATGGGTTCTAAGAACCTTAAAGCGGTATGTTTTAGAGGGACAAAAGGAATAAAAGTTGCTCAACCTTTAGAATTTTGGAAACTAGCTAAAAAACTAATAAAAGTTGCAAATGGACCAGCAACTGCCAAATATCGCGATTTAGGTACACCTGCTGGTTTAACAAGTTATAATAAGCTTGGAATGATGCCGATTTTCAACCACCGTGAAGGTACCTGGGATAAAATTGATGATGGTACTTTTACTGGTGATACACTCAATCAAGATTGGGTTGTTAAAAAAGTCGCATGCTCTCAATGTTCAATAGCCTGTGATCACATTACGCAAGTTCCCAAAGATCACCCTAATTGGCCTAATCTATACTCAAGTATAGACCAAGAACTTTGCTACAGTTTTGGAACAGCGTGCGGAAATGATGATTGGCCAACCGTGTTTAAGTGCGTGTCTCTATGCGATGATTTAGGGATAGATGCTATTTCAGGGGGAGCTACAGCAGCAATGGCCTGTGAATGTTATGAGGAGGGCGTCATTACAAAAGATGATTTAGGTTATGAATTGCCTTTTGGTTCTACTGTAAATCTTGCTAGATTTACCGAAGAAATGATTCTTGGACAAGGTTTTGCAGGGAAAATTTTTGGTGATGGAGCAAGACAAGCAGGTCTTAGATTAGAAGAAATGGGTAGAAAAAATGCTAGCTATTATGCCATGCATGTTAAGGGCTTAGAGTTACCTGCTTTCGATGTACATGGTATGAATTCATTCGCAGTCGGTATGAGTGTCTCTATTCGAGGTGCATGTCATTTACGTAATGGATCATATGGACTCGACGCAAAGGGTAAATTTGATCGCTTTGGATACGATAAACCAGTTGAAAGAGGTATAGAAATCAAGAAATTGGAGGATGTTTATGCAATAATTGATTCTTATATCATTTGTAAATTCACACGTGGAATCTATGAAAATGATGCAGAAATGGCAAAAGTCTTCGAGTTAGTTACAGGCATTCCACACTCCGATGAAACAATGATACACCGAGGTGATGCTATTTTGAATCTGTCGAAATGCTTTAACATCCGTGAAGGCTGGACTAGAGATGATGATCATCCTCCCGAAAGATTTTTCAAACAAGCCCATACAAGAGGACCTGCCAAGGGTGTTGTAATTAAGGAAGATGGATATCAGAAGTTATTGAGCGGTTATTATGAAGCTCGTGGTTGGGATCCGCAGACAGGAATTCCAACTGATGCGACCCTAAAGAAACTTGGTTTAGATTTCGTAATTGGTAACTTAAAACCAGCAGGAGGTAAGAAAAAATAAATGTCAAAAGCTACGCTTAAAAAAAGAGGAGGAAAAGTACATCAGTTCATCATTGTAGATCCAAATTTATGTGCCGGTTGCGAGACATGTGAATCAGTATGCTCCTTCGTTCATGATGGAGAATTTAATCCCATTAATACCCGGATTCACAGGGTACGGATTGAACCCATTTTGAATGTTGCTCTTGCCTGTCAAAAATGCGAGGATGCTCCTTGTATTCGTAGCTGTCCTGAAAAAGCTTTAGAACAAGACAAAGAAACAGGTTCGATTATTGTTGATAACGATAAGTGTAATGGTTGTGCATATTGTATCAGAGCGTGTGATTTCGGCGTTTTAAGCCTCCATATTGAATCGCAGAAAGCGTTAATTTGCGATCTTTGCGAAACCATGAAGGAAGAATTCATTGATGAAGAGAGAGGTGAAAAATACCCTGCTTGTATCGATGCCTGTCCAAAAGAAGCCATCTCATTAAAAGATGTGGAACAAATTGGCGAAGAGAAACGGATTGACGCTGTAAAAAGGTTATTTACAGATATTTTAAAAGAAACTGAAGCTTAAATATTATTTTTTTTGTTTTTTCTTTAATTTTTTTATCTTAAGATTTCCCTATAAAGGTTTTGAATGAATCCTACAAGATCATCTTTCGTGAATTTGACATTTAATATTGGCATTAATAAAGCTGGAATATTATATTCATTTTCGTATACTGGGACTATTTTCACCAAACCTTCATCCCTTAATTTGAAAGCAGTTTGCCAGACAGCTTTCATTGCCTCTGATCGATTAGAATTTTCGGAACAAAATAACACCAATACAT
>CAYZTE010000052.1:0-13891 GCA_964481225.1 uncultured archaeon
AAACCAGTTAAAACTCAGTTTGGATATCATATTATTAAACGTATGGGATAAGTTATAAATAGCCCAGCACGGATTTTCGGTAAACGAGATATTCGTTAGTTTTTCGAACCGTGGTCCAGGGGTATCTCCAAGATCTTAGATATTCAGGCTTATCAGGGCCCCCGATGCTTGACCTCTACACCACTGGGCTTTATATGATTTATTTTAATATTTATAATCCTAACTTTCTAAAAAATTTTGCTTAAAATACTCGATGCGAATAATTCTTCTAATTATCTATTTTATAACTTCAAAAAAATAAGACACTTTATTTTCAAAACCTAGGTTTCAAAACCTAGAATTAATGCAGATTATAATATAGCAATAATATAGACTATAATAAGACTAAGATACAATAAAAAAAGTGAAAAGGAAAAAAAATAAAATAAAGGTGGATTACACTGTGGAGGAATTAGTGTAAAAAAGCTTTCTCAGTTTTACGGGGTTTTTTTTTTTCAGTCACGGGGTTTTTAAAAATTAGTTTTTTAAACTGATATCTTTTTGAATCCTCCAGAATAAGTGTTGTGTAATCCAAGTTAATATATAGAATTTCAACTTTTTAAGTTTAATGATTTATTTTCTAAAAAATTTTATAAGATTATTGAAATATTGAATTGTACTAATCTTTATATCACATTCTAATTAAAATATGATAAGAAAAAGTGTTTATCACATTATAACGTAAGTATTTAAATATAAAATCAAGGGTGGATACAAATGTTAGTGATTAGCTTTAAATATTTCAATAGGCTTTATTTTTTAAATTTCAGTAAAGAATTTTTTTTGGAGTAAAATTAGCAAAAATATAATATATCGTATTTTATACTTGTGTGAGAGGCGTGTATTGCAATATGGGCATCTATTATGTTTGGTGAGTTTCTATTCTTAAATTTAATTTCATTTTTTTTTACCAAAACCTATTAGCTTCGAATCTTTTATTCTTTTAAAAATTCTAATTTATCCTCGCGAATAAGTGCTGATATCTTTTTCTTAAAAATTAATTTTTCAATTTCAATTTTTAAGGATTTTTTATCCACATTCGTTCTTTCTGATAATTCTTGGAAAGAAATTTCATTATGAGAAGCTTCTAATATTTTCAAAGTATTTGGAAGTTTCTTTAAATTTTTTTTCTGTTCCTTTATCTGGCGTTTTAATTTTATTATAGTTTTTTGAGCTTTATCGTTTTCTGGTTTAATTTCAATTAAATTTTCAAAACAATCAATAGCGTTTTCATATTGTTTTAAACACTCATATGTTAATCCCATATTTTGCCAAGCTAAGCTATAGTTGGGCTTAATTTTAACTGCTTTTTTGTAATTTTCAATAGCTTTTAAAAAGTCCTTTAAGCCAAAGAATGATAATCCGAGGTTAGTCCAGGCAAAAAAATTTTTTGGATCAATTTCAATTGCTTGATAGTTATAACTAACTATTTAACATTTTCATAAGGAACTACTATATTCGATAGAGAGATGAAAATTCCAGAGGTTTTCCCTTGAATTGGCCTGAATTGTTTACACTCGATTGTGTATGGGCTGACGATGATTTACTCTTTACGAGAGAAGATCTAATATGTATCCTATAGAATAGAGTCTAAAGAAAAAAAATATAATTATTAATTAGTCCATAGTAGTGTTTCATTAGAAGTTAATAAATCTGAAATTGGGAATTGTATCCACTACTCTCCTTTTCCTGCTATAACTGATAGAATTCCACCAATCATTCCGAGAGTAAATGCTCCGATTATAATCGTATGACTTGCAGTGCTGATCGCCATGTACAGAATATCATTTTCTTCCAATGTTATCATGGTACCTCTAAAAACAGAAATGCTAGCGAAAATGTTAACGGCAACAGCAATGATAATGGCTATTATACCAAAAACTACTTTAGGGGTTCCATTTACAGCGATATTAACTACTCCTACTCCAGCCATTAAAAAACCAAGAATAATTCCAGTAACCAATACAATATTCAAAAAGGAAGTATAACTACCCAGGGCGGTATCTGGATCAACTTCTGGCTTTGCAAATCTATTAAAGGGGAATATTCCGACGAGACATAATATTCCAGCAGCTAAACCTCCCACCAATGACAAAATTTCTCCTGCTTTTGAACCCATTCTTTATTTCACCTTTTAACTATTTCAATTTTTTTAATTAAATTAAAATTTTGAACATGTATGTAAATTTCAAGTAATTATATTTAAGGCTTTATAATATTATACGGATTTTTTAACATTTTGTAAAAAAATGCGATTATATTGTATTTTATGTGATGACATCTATAACGATTGCTAATTAAAGGTTCAGAAGTAGTAAAGCATAAAAATTTCCCTAATTATGAGTAATAAATTGAAAACATATAAATTCAATTTCCTTTATTATTTATTTTTTTGAGACCTTTCATAGATTTCGCTAAAATATTTGTCAGACATTCCTGCGATATAGTCCCTTACTATTAGTGTTAATTTTTTACTTTTTTTAAGGAGTTTAAAATAAGTACTATAATCAAGATCATCTATATATTCCACATGATCTTTAAAGATTGGAGCATTGTAATTGTTTTCTTCTAAGTCGCTTAAAGATCTTTCGAAAATTATTTCGAATTTCTTTTTCAATCTATCTACGTACGTGATGGCCGAACTGTTTTTTCTATAGAGATCTCTCCTTGTATATATATTTTCATAGTTAAATTCTTTCAATTCTTTAAGAGCTTGAAAAATTTCATCACTATACCCGATTACATCATTATTTAAGCTAAAATTTAATAAATCTGTTATTAAGGTATTAATTATCTTAGCGTTTGTATCTCCAAGTATCTTTTTGCAATTCTCTGGTATATCTTTTCTATTTATAAATCTTAATAATATAGCATCTTCAATATCCCTGCCAATATAGGATATGGTATCACAAAATCTAGTAACAATAGCTTCAAATGTCATCGGGATTCTCTTGATCTTGTTTTCATTAAAACAATCCTCATATTCTTCAAAGTGATCTTCCCAAGTTTTTCCATTTCTTTTTATTGGTTTTAATTTCTGCTCATTTACCTCTCCATCATGACATAGAATTCCATCAAGGACCTGTAGAGTTAAATTTAAACCTTTTGCTGGTTTTTCTGGAAATCTTTTTTCAAGATAGAAAAGCCATCTTACTCCTTGAGCGTTATGACTAAAAGTACCTAAATAATATCTCTTACTAATCTCATCTAGCAGATTTTCACCTAAGTGCCCAAAAGGAGAATGCCCAATATCATGACCTAAAGCAATTGCCTCTATTAAATCAGTATTTAATTTTAAAACTCTCCCTACTTGCCTACTAATTCTTGATACTAAAGTCACGTGTAAAGACCTGTGGGTGATATTAGCATTATTTACGTCAAAAAAAACCTGAGATTTATCGATGTACCTACTGAATGCTTTCGAATGTACAATTCTATCGACATCCCGAAAAAAAGGAGGTCGAATATCTTCACTTTCTTCCTCATAGTATCTAGTAGCTTCTGAATCTAAGATGCCATGTATTCCTACATTCACATCCCTTTTCATTCGTGTTTGTAATAATTTTATAGTCTTCTCATTCATCGCTCGATATTTTAAGGAGATTAATCTAATTTAATTACACAATCTATTAGATTTTAGTTTTAATATATCTAAATTTTACTATAAATTTTTACTTCTTCTAGGGATGATCACCCAATTTTTATATCAATAGCACCATAAGGACAGCGTTCCTTACATTTCATGCAGAAATTGCATTCTCCTTTACCAGTAAAAAACTCAAATGGCTCATCTAGCATTCTTATTTGTTTTGGACAGACTCTTTCACAAATTCCACATTCTGATCTGCCTACACATCTTACAGGACTTCTTGATAACTTTAAAAACGAATATTCGCTTACAACAGAAGCTATTGCTCCAAAAGGGCAAATATATCTGCAGTAAATTCGAGGATACCACACTGACAAAACCATAAGAATTAGATAAAAGAAAAAGATAAGAAATACCAATAGATTTGAAAATAAAGGAGTTAAACTCCCTGTAGCAATGACATCTTTAATCATATTAGGAAAAAAAACAAAAACATATTCAGACAAGGAAAAATAAGCCATTGGCTTGTCTCCAAAATCTCCAATATTATCCTTGTATTCTAAATAAAATTCAGGATTCGCAGACTTAGTAAGTCCTAAAGGAATTAAAATTATTATGATAAAAATAACAAACACATATTTAATTTTCAACAGTCTTTCATGAGTATTGATCTTAAGTGTTTTTTTTTTTGTAGGAATTGCCGCACAGGCATCTTGAATTGCTCCAATTGGGCATATCCATCCACAGAAAAAACGATTCGTTAGTAATAATACTAATATTAAAACACCAATGAGAAAGATTGGAATTATACCCGTTGTTAAAGAGAAAAAAATATACTCAAGAATTCCAGTCCCCGTTGCTATGGAATTCTGGGGTGAATTCAAAATAGGTAGTGTTTGAAAAAACCCACTAAAACTCAATAAATTTATTGAAAAGATTAATTCTAGGATAACATAATTAATAAGGATAAAAGCGATGATTTGAACGATGTGTCTTAATATCGTTGTAAATCGATTTCTTATCTTGAAGCCCTTTATTTTCAAAAATTACCACAAACCATTATTTTAAAGAAATTAATTAATACTATTTAAAAAAATTAATTTTTCTATGGAAAAAAAGAAAAAAAGAAAAGGATTACATCTCAATAAAAATTATATCAAATTCATAAAGCTGACTCATTGTTTAGTTCGGTGATTTCATAGAATTTATGCTTAAAATAATCACAGAAATAAAAGTTTAAGAAAATTGAATTACTTTAAGAAGATAGTTTCAAGATTCTGGGGACTTTGAGTTTTTTTCCTGAGTTTTTTATGTATCATAGTAGATAAACTAACGCACTTACTTGATTCTCCATGATTCACGATTATCGTTTTTGGTCGTGGCTGTATTCTCCTCAAGAATTGAGAAATTTGACTACGAGATGAATGTCCTGAAAATCCTTCGAGTGTAAATACTTTTAGATTTAATTTTACGAGTTGGGTGCGACCTTTTGGATCTATGTATTGAAACTCTTTAAATCCACGTTGGATCCTATTCCCCAGTGTACCAACGCATTGATATGATACGAAAATCAAAGAATCTTTAGGATCTTCGGCTAATGCTTTTAAATATTGTACAGATGGACCACCTATGAGCATCCCGCTTGTAGCTAAAATGATACAGGGACCACCTTTAACGATATCTAATCTTTCATCTTGAGTTGATACGGTTTCAAAATAGTCACTCAGAAACGGATTTTTTCCTTGGTGTAAAATTTTCTCTCTTAAATCGCTACTAAGATAATCAGGGTTGGCAGTATGGATAGCTGTTGCTTCGCTAATTAGCCCATCAATAAATATCGGTACTTTATCAATGAGTCCTTTCGAAATATATTCTTCCAAGACAATAAGTAGTTCTTGGGCACGCCCCACGGCGAGAACGGGAACTAACACCTTTCCACCTCTTTTGAGTGTCGCATTTAAGATTTGTCTGAGTTCTTTTTCAGATTCCTGTCTACTAGGGATTCGATCTTGGGGCCCACCATATGTACTTTCAATTAATAAGCTTTCAACTCTTGGAAACTTAACAGCGGCTTTTTCTAATAATCGTGTTTTTTGGAATTTAAAATCACCAGTATACACAAAATTATAATCTCCTTTTCCAAAGTGCAAGTGTATCATTGAAGAACCCAAGATATGCCCTGAATTATGAAGAGTTAATTTAATATCAGGGGCTATGTCAGTTACTTTTCCCCAAGATAACGGAATTGTATGGAGAACGGTCTGTTTAACATCTCTTTTTGAATATGGGAGTGGTTTTCCTTCTTTTTCACATATTTGGATGAAATCAAGTTGCAGCATTGTAGATAAATTTCGTGTAGGCAACGTGCAATAAACAGGACCTCGATATCCATACTTGTAGAGAAAAGGTACGAGCCCACAGTGATCAAGGTGAGCATGGGATATAATAACTGCATCAAGATCTCTAACCGAAAATTCTGGAATGTCAAAAAAAGGGAATCTATCAACGGGGTTCCCCACATTTAATCCTACATCAAGTAGGACACTGCTATCTCTGGTTTGCATTAGGATGCAAGATCTTCCGACTTCACGAAATCCTCCTAAAGCTGTTAATCGAATATTTAGATCCTTAAAGAGAGCAGGTCTATGTATTCTTTTACCAATGCGCAGTAATATATCTTTTTGGGTTTGTCGTTCCTTTCTAAGCATTCCTCTAATTAATTGAATTGTACGGGAAGCTAGGGGAGGGGTCCTGATTGTTCTCGGTTGCCAGAACGTATTTGTTCTGATTTCCTTTAAATTTGTCCCTTTTTTACCAATGACAAGACCAGGTTTACCCGATTCAATTATGACCTCACCGCGTGTATGATCAAATTCGATACTGGAAATTTCTGCTTCTTCATTCACTAAATTCCTTATGTATTCCTCAGTTTCAGCCGGGTCCTTGCGTTTATCTACATTCCAGCGAAAAACAACACGTTTTCGCATGGTTTTAGCTAGATCTTTTAGAATAGTAGAACTTTCGATCGCTTCAACATCTGAATTCTCAGAATAAACAGCAATTTCAGGGCCTTCAAATTCAATTTTCTTAACAGTTATTTCAGATGGAAGATTTTGTACGATTTCTCCCTCAATTCGTTTCAATTCACTTTCAAAACTCATAAATTTTCAACGGTGGTGTTAATTAGTTTTTCAATATGAAATTTTATTCTTATACTTAAATCGTAAAATTTAGATTCTTATCTTTTAATTTCTTAATTTTCTATTAACATGTATAATACTAAGTATTGATGTATTTATTATAAACACTTGAAATTTCATTTACATGTAGATATGGTTTGGTACTTTGTAAACACTAAAATTTAATTAATAAAACTACATTCTCTTACAACATAATTTACTTTGAGAAGAGAATAATTTTTAGAATGAAATATTACTAAATTTCTAAGATGAATATGAATTAATCAAATAAAAACATTCGTTTTATCGAATAAAAATATTCATTATTTCATAACGAATAATTTTTTTAATATTATTTTTCCAACCCTTTCCCGCTTGATAATTCTTCATTAATAAGTTATCTTTTTTTGAAAACAAAACTTAGGAGAATTATGAGTAAAGTAAAAATAGGAGCACTTGCTAGTGGGTCTGGAAGTAATTTTCAAGCAATAGTTAATGCTTGTGAAACGGGGATTTTAAAAGATAAAGCGACAGTTGAAGTTTTAGTTTGTAATAAAGCTGGAGCTTATTGCATGGAACGAGCTAAAAATCACAATATTCCACATGTTTTAATTGAATTGGATAAATTCCTCCATCTTCCTCGTGAAAAATTTGATAAAAAGATGATTCAAGCGTTAAAAAGTTATGAATGTGAATTAATTGTATTAGTAGGTTATATGAGATTAGTCAGTCCAACATTTATTAAAGTTTTTAATGGTAATGTAATGAACATTCATCCAGCATTATTGCCTTCATTTAGAGGTATGCACGCCCACAGGGATGCTCTTGAATATGGAGTTAAAGTGTCAGGAGCAACTGTTCATTTTATTGATGTTGAAGCAGATCATGGACCTATAATCATACAAAAGTGTGTGCCAGTGTATGATACCGACACTGAAGATACTTTAGGACCAAGAATTTTGGAATGGGAACATAAAATATTTCCGAAAGCGATCGAATTGTTCTGTGATGGTAGACTTCATATTGATGGGAGAATAGTAAGAATTGATGGAGAAGTTAAATTATAACTTTTACTTTATTATCTTAGGGAAATGATTTTTTAATGTGCTATCTGACCCAACTGAAATTGGTAATATAACTATCAATTGAATGAAGAAGATCTTGAGTAGTGAGAAAAATCATTTCCCGCTAATTTTCCTTTGATTGAAATCCTAAAATTTTAATCAAATTATTTATAATCCTAAATAAGTTCATAGAAAAACTTTTCATTGGATCATGCCTCGTAGAAAAGAAATCTCAGAAATACTAAACTTAATGGAAAAAACTCAGAATGTAATTAATTTTGGACTCTGTGGACATATTGACCACGGTAAGACCACGCTCTCTGATTCTTTACTAAGTGAAGCTGGTTTCTTATCTCCGGATTTAGCTGGTGAAGCTCGTGCTTTGGATTTTCTTGAAGAAGAACAAAGACGGGGTATCACAATGAAATCATCAAACATATCTTTGTATTATGAGAAATCTCTTGAAGGTCATGAACCATTTCTTATTAATTTAGTTGATACACCAGGTCATTTAGATTTTAGTGGAAAAGTTACTCGTGCTCTGAGGCTAGTTGATGGTGTTGTAGTAGTAGTGGATGCTGTTGAGGAAGTAATTACACAATCTGAAACTGTAATAAAACAAGCCTTACAAGAAGGAGTTAAACCAGTATTATTTATTAATAAAGTAGATCGTTTAATTAGAGAACTAAAGCTCTCAGATGAAGAGATTAAGAAAAAGTATATTCGAATAATAAAATCCTTTAATACTCTCATTGATAGATATGCGGATCATCCATTTAATAAAAGGTGGAAAGTATCACCATTATCAGGAAATGTTGCTTTTGGATCAGCTCTTCATAAATGGGGTTTTACTTTAAATATATTAGAAAAAAGTAGTCTGAAATTCAAGGATATTAGAGAAAGATACAAAAAAGAGACCTATTCGAAAGAAACTTATGCTGATTTAGCTATTTATTTTCCAATTCATAAAGCTATATTAGAGATGGTTGTAGATCATTTACCAAATCCAATAGAAGCTCAAAAATATAGAATTGGTAAAATCTGGGATGGTGATCTAAATTCTGATTTAGGAAAGGCGATGGTTAAATGTGATCCTAGCGGCCCTTTAATAGTCTGCTTAAGTAAAGTTCAAGTGGATAAACATGGTTTAATCGCAACTGGGAGAATTTTTTCAGGAAGTTGTACTAAGAGAAATGAAATCTTTCTATTGAATGAAAATATTTTTGATACAATTCAGAGAATTGCTATCTTCATGGGACAAAGAAGAGAACAAGTGGACAAAATCCCTGTTGGAAATATTGTTGCAATAGAGGGACTTAAAAAAATAAAGAGCGGTGAAACAGCCATAGATAGTAGCAGTATCAATAATATGGTACCATTTGAAAGTGTCAAATATGTTACCACTCCGGTTGTTACTGCCTCAATTGAACCCGAATATCTTAGAGATCTAAATGATATGAAAGCACTAATTGAAAATTTATTAATTGAAGATCCAAATTTAAAATTCGAAATTAACGAAGAAAATGGGGAATTCTTATTGAGTGGAATGGGTCCACTACATCTAGAAGTTACTGCTAACGAAATAAGTAAAAGAGGAGTAAATGTTTCTATTTCAGAACCCAGAGCTGTTTTTAAAGAGTCTTGTAGATATGATTCTTCTATAATATCTGCGATGTCGCCTAATAAACAATGCTCTATGATGTTAAAATTAAAAAGACTAAGTAATAAAACAGTTAGATTTTTTCAAAATATAGATTATAAGACAATTAAACCTTTTAGCACTTTAAAGGAAGTTTTAAAGGAAAGAACTTATCTAACTGATGATGAAATTGAGAATTTCTGGTTGTGTGATGAAGATCAAAATATTCTTATTTATCAAGGAGATTTAAGACTAGATGAGTTTTATAAGAATATTATTTTGGAGATCATTGAAAAAATTCATTTAAGTGGTCCTTTGTGTGGAGAAAAACTAACAGAGATCAAAATTATCATTTCAGAGCTAAAAATTGAGAATATTGATGAAGAAAATGCCTTCTCAGAATTATCAGCCATGTTTTATGATGCTATTAAAAAAGGATTAAATGAAGCACAATTAATTTTGATGCAGCCGATTTATCATACAATAATTCAGCTTCCGCCAGAATTTATTAAAATAGCAACCAGCTTGCCTTCAAAATATTCTGCTAAAATAAAAAGTATAGATCAAGAAAAAGAATATCAAGCAATCATAGAATTGTTACTTCCTGTAAGAAATTCGATTAAATTCGCTGAAGATATTAGATCAGCGACCTCAGGTAAAGCATTTTGGCAAAATGAATTTTATGCATTCATGGAGGTTCCAAAACATGAATCTCAACAATTGATTCAAAGTTTACGTTTTCATAAAGGAATTTCATGGTAAGGAGAAGAAAATTAGTACTGTTTTTTACTTATTTTATAGTATTACCAAACTTAATAATAGAATCTTTTATGTCATAATTAGGTAATACATGATCGGCAAAACCGTTTTCTGTTGCGAATTTTGGCATTACCTAGAGGATGCATGTCTCTTCAGACTCGGTAATTGTTTTTCCACTTACTTTTTGAATTGCTCCTAATCCTTCAACGCCATCAGAACCCATTCCTGTTAATAATATTCCCATTGTCTGATTTCTATAAATTCTTGCTCCCATCCAATTTGGAATATAATTATAGAAACTTGATTTCTGTCTTTAAATTCCTCACCTTTAATCATATTCTACATACCTCTTTCTTCATATTATAAAATATTGGTTAATTTTTTCTTCAAAATTCGAGAATGGCGTTATATCGCCATTAAAATCTTTTAGATAATCTTTAAAATCTTCAATAAATTCATCTGCTAACAGATACATGTACCTCTGAATCAATGAATTCATATTTTCTACCAAAAAGGCAAAAATAACATTGCTTTTTGAAATGACATGGAACTGTTGGTTCCCGAAATTGATTTCTTTAAGTTTTGCTCCTGTTTCTTCTCCAATAATTGTATTTGAAAATGAGAGCAAAGCAGAAATGAAGCCCGATATGTGAACTTCGTGATCTGCTATTCCAGACCGTTCTTTATTAATTCTCGAAACAAATGGACTTCCTGCATTTCCAATAATGAATATTGCAATAATTCCATCTGTCTTAGGTATCTCTATTGCAGAATTTAATTCATTTACTATATTATTAAGTGATTTATTTGATTGAAATTTTTTTTTTATATTTTTTGAAAGGAAATATAGTTGAGAGAAATGGATAGGGTTCTCTTTTTCCTCCATATAAATTATGACTAATATCTCTCTCATAGAATTTTCAAAATACTGTAAGAAGATGGTGCCAATCTCATTCAAAGGAATAATTGAATTACCTTGCTTTTTAGTTATTATTTCATTCTTATAAAGTTCCATAACGTTTTGAATTAATGATACGCCAATTCCTTTTTGAAACATTACTTTAAAACTAGTGTTATTATTTATTTGTGAAATTTTAACTAGACCAACACCCAGCATCTGCATTATTACCGAATTTTCCTTACAATTTTGAGATTTTTCCATAATTATCATTAACTTCATTCCTAAAATTGTTTAATTCATTGATCTCTTTCATTTCAATTTTTTTGTCAAATAACAATTTTTGTGTGTAGAATTTTTACTTATTTTAGTTTTTTTGTATCTTCATGTATGATGAACTAAAAACTTTATAATAGAATCATTATTTAAATCTTTTTGTTGTACAACTATTTTGTGCTTTTGATTGTTTTATTTTTTTTGATCTTATAATTTATATATGACTAAAGCATTTTGATAATTTTTTTTTTTATAATAACAAAAATTTAGATAAAACAAAAAAATTACATAATCAAACGATTTGAACACACAAAATGGCTTTATAATATTTGGTGAAATAAAAGGTATATGTAAAAAGATGCCACAGGTTATACATATTAAAAGGATTCTTATATGTATGGTGAAAAGATTATGACTTTACCTGATGAAATTGGACCAATTACAGAAGAACATTTAAAGGAAATTCAAATTAGATGTCCTAAATGTAAGGCTAATAGAAAATTGAATTTGCCTGTTAAAATCATTAACCAAAGCAAACAACTCACGACAGTTTCAATACCTTCAGGATTAAATTGTGAACATAGTTTTCAAGCTTTCGTTGATAAGAATTTTATTGTTCGGGGGTATCAAACAGTGGATTTCGAGTTTACTCATGTGGAATTTTATGAAAGTAGTGATGCTACTATAGAAGGTGAAGATCAGGAATTAACATTTATTTCATTACCAATCTTCCAACAGATAATCCAATTACTAAGAGATTGTGTAGATGATAAAGAGGTAATAGGAAGTGGAATATTTAGCATCGAAGGTAAAGTCCTATATTCTTCATTACCTCAAACGACTTTATTTAACACTATTAGAGAATTCGAAGTGAGAAGTGAGAAAAACCTAGTTAGCGTAAAAAAAATGTATCTTGAGCTAGAAAATAATGAAAAATTCATCTCAAAATTCATGGAGATTAATGGAATGAAATTTAATTTAGTTTTAATGTTTTCTTTCCGTACAAAATTTGGTATGGGTAATTTACACCTAAGAGATTTGTTAAGGAAAATAGAAACCTTAAATTAAATCATCTAAAAGTTAAATTGGTAAAACTTTTTAATCAAACTCGAGTAAGATGCATTTATTTTAAATCTAGAGCCTTGAAATAAGATCTAATCTTAGCTTAATAATTATTTGGATGTTTAATAATTCATAAAGACACATAATTTTTAACCCAATTGAAACATCATTCGTTTTGCTGATAAAAATTAAAAAATATGTGGAAAATATTAATTTTCAATTCTTAAAAAAGTATATCAAAAACACTTTTGCATTATCAATTTTGACACATATTTAATTTCAAAATATTTCTTTGAATTTTTTTGTATACAAATACATTATTAGAAACATAAAACCGAAAGCATTTATTAAGTAAAATATAAATTTTATTCAAATACAATTTTTTACAATATATAGGTGGAAATTAAAAATGTCAACAATCGACGATAGAATTAATAAAAAAATCTAAATTGTAAAAAATATATTAAAAAATGTTTATCAAATTCTTGAATTATTTAAACCATTACTTTCAAGGTTGCTTGAAATGGAGGAAGCCGAGCAATATAAGAAGAATGGTGTTTTTAAAGAAGCATCAGATTTATTTGGAGAAATTTCAACATTATGTAAGGAAATAGAAAATGAATCACTTCCATTAAATCTCTTTACGAGTGATCTTGGAAACTAATATATTCTTATCACTAAAATCTTGCAAGATTTGATAAACTAAAAATGGTTGTATAATCTCAAGGATGTTAATATTTTTGGGTTATTTAAGAAAGATCCTATCGTAAAATTGTCATTTCTTATCTATAAGGTATTTTCATATTAATTTCTCTTTAGAATTTATATATAACATTTTCTATCATAAATAAGCAAGAAAAAACTTAAAAGTGCGCCCGCCGGGAATTGAACCCGGGACGCTGGCTTGGGAAGCCAGCATATTACCACTATACTACGAGCGCTAGATTATTAACAATTTATGTAGTTTTGGGTTATGCTAACTAAATATATATTATAATAATTAGAATTATTAATTAAGATTTTTTGAATTATTGTAAAAACGTTTTTTCGTATCAGATATAAGAACAAATAGATTCTTTCAATACAAATATAACTGTAAAATATCTTGTATTTTATAATTACAAGCATAAAAGCTTTAATTTACGGGGGTCAATATTCCCACATTTTAAAAAGTCTAAAGATAGATATTTTTAAAATTATATGTAAAATTAAAATAAAACCAATAACATAAAGAAAAAGCCAAGGAAATTAGTGTGTCTCTAAATCCTAAGATGAATGAAAAAAGATTAACGAAATCTGAAGAAAAATACAAGTTGATTTTAGATAATGCAAATGATTTAATAATAATTTTTAATGAAAAATTTCAGTTTGAATATGCCAACAAAA
>CAYZTE010000053.1:0-6798 GCA_964481225.1 uncultured archaeon
ATTGGCCAGTCACTAACTCCTTTAAAGCGTCAAGTCTTACTGGAATATTTTCATGATGCTCATGAATTGGATTAATTGCTAAAACTGTTGCGCCACCTGCCATAGAAAATTGGGGATCAAAACTATCCACGGTAATTGTACGTAATAAATCTGCCGCTAATCCCCACTCAGGGTAATTTACGTCAATCATCTCAAACGCGTGTTGTCTAGTGATATATCCTTCGGCACCAAAAGCAGGAATCCACGAATATAAATCGTCATTAGGACCGTGTGTAATTTTATTTTTCTTTTCAAACCTTAAACAAAAACGTTGAACTTTCCGTAAGAAATTGAATTCTTCCTGAGACAAAATTGGTGTTAAATTATTACTGACGAAAGCATATCTATTCTTAAGGCTCAATTTCTCAAGAATTTCATCATTAATTACTTGGGTTTCAAATTTTGGCTTTTCACTCACTTTTATTCATCTCATACTTTTATTCTACTGATTTGGTATTTTTAAAATAGAATTTCATTTTAAAAACAAAATTTTTTTCATAATAAGTTCATCTAAATTCCTTAAATAATTTTATTTCCGAAAAAGTGAAAAAAATAATATCTACATTAAACATTATGCAAACTAAAAAAAAATTAGTCAAGAAGGAGATGAAAATGAATAGAAAATTTCAAACTCAAGTTATTAATGACGAGATTTTAGAGAAATTAAGTCTTGAAAACAGATATAAATTCCTTAATGATAACTTAAGTCTCATTCTCTCTGATCTACAGTTGGATTTTCTTAAGGAAGTTCAAGATTTTTGTTTAAGGTTTGAAAAGGAGAATAATATAACCCATTCTCCTGAAGAGAATATTTATGAATGGACTCCCGCTTTTGGGGAACAAGGATACATTACTAGACAACACCCATATGAATGCATTGACGTAAATTATGAAGAATCCGGAATGGGATTGGATTTTATGAGAGTTTTAGCGCTAGATTCTTTCGATCCTCAATTTGCGATGAGTTTTGGGGCAACAGTCATATGCATTAATCCTATATATGAACATCACGAAAATATTCCCATTAGATTAAAAGCTTTGAAAGAATTATTGACAGGTAAGACATCTGGTTGCCTTTTAATCACGGAACCTGAAAGGGGTTCGGATGCAGTGCACATGTTGACTACTTGCGATGAACAGGAAGATGGGAGCTTCATTTTGAATGGTGAAAAGATATTTCAGACAAATGCGCCCAAGGCAAAATGGGCCGTTGCATATGCCACAGCAGAAAGAAACAACGGTAATCTAATGGGTCAATTTCTAATCAATACGTCTTGGGATGGGTGGAATTGCGAACGAGTAGGAATTCCATGGGTTCCAAAACTTTATCTAGGAAAAGAGCAATTAGTGAATCTCAGAGTACCGAAAGATTATGTATTAGGAGGGATTGGAAAGGGTAGAGAACATCTCTTCGAGGGTTTAGTACCGGAGAGAATTGCAATTGCATTACGAGGTGTCGCAGAAAGTTGGGGTGCATTAGCCCATGGTGTTATTTATGCCAACATGAGGAAGCAGTTCGACAAAGAAATCTTATTATTTCAGGGTGTCGGGTTCTTATTAACTGATTTATGGGCAAGAACAACAGCAATCACCCATGGATTATTGAAATTTTGTGAAGTATACGATGAAAAGATGAGAAAGTATGGTGGAGATGTACCTGATCATATTAACCAAGCAATTTTAGCATCCGCAAGTCAATACAAATACAGTTGTTCTTTATTATCCAAGAAAGTATGTTATGAGGTTGCTAATCTCATGGGAGGAGCAGGCCTCTGCGATAATACCTTAATGCACGACTATTTAAACATTTCAAGGATTCAGGAGATAATTGGGGGAAGTAGGCAAATACAATCATTTATAATGTCAAGATCCTTAAGGAGATTATTTAAAAATATATAAATCCTTACTAATTTTTGAAAGAATTAATTAGAATAAAATAAAAAATGAGATTTTTTGTTTCATGATCACGAGGTTTTATTCTTCCTCTTCTTCTACTCCCATCAATTCCTCTATTTTTTCTTCTATTTCCTCAATTTTTTGCTCGAGCTCTTCAACCTTTTTATTGGTTTCGCAGGTTAAACAGGCATCCGGCTCACTACAAATCTCAAGGGTGTCACAAACCTCTTGAACAGTTTCCAATTCTTCTAATAATTTATCTTTTTGATCTTCAAGTTCTTCAATACTCAAATTTCACACCTTTTTGTATTAATTTAATAAAGACAAGATAGTTTATTTTTTTTTCTTTAAAAACTTGAATTAACGAAAAAAATAAAGAAATACGAATGTACTAAGTACAACCATGATAGTTATCAATGGGATAATAATATAATATTTCTTTGAACCATTTCTCTTTTTAGTCTTTATCTTGTCTGGTATAGAATCGTCTTTAACAATTTCTTCCGCTGCATCATTTTGAATTAACTTTTCTCTTGTATCAGTCTGAAACATCATTAAATCTTCTTTCTTACGCAACTTTTTAGCTATCTTTTTGTACTCTTTAATTGATTTTTTAATTAATTCGTGGGTTTCTTTAGGTAAATCATCATCCGTGATTTCAAGATCCCGCGTCATGAAATCTAAACCAATGGTTAATTTATAATTTTCTTCAAATCCTTTTTTGACAAATGACTTAATTAATGATGATTTACCGACAGCAGCAGCTCCCACGAGCAATATTTTAAACCTGAAATGATTTGAATCTACTATTTCTCCCATTCTCGCTTTAAAGTCTAATAAGGCTATAATGGCCAATCGGTAGAACAATTTTTCCACATTTTGGTTTTCTAAGGCTGATGTTTCTATAAATTCAAATAAATTGTATTGATTTACTTTTTGTATTATTTTTTCTCGGGGTATGGTTTCGCCTATATCCTTTTTTAAATCATTTTTATTACCAACTAAGATAATTGGGATGTTTCCTGAACGTCCACGCAAATCTTTAAAGAATTCATCTATATTATCGAATGTATCAGGGCGACTTAGATCAAAGACTAATGCAACCGTGGCGACTCCGTTAAAAAAATCAGTTTTAAAGAAATTAAACCGCTCTTGACCAGCGATATCCCATAGACTAAGAGTTACCTTCAAGATAAATATTAACCTCTACAATTGTTGTTAAAAAAATAGTCATGATTCCCAAATACCGGTATACTCATCCATAAGACTATAGGTTTTATTAAATCCCATGCTGTCCTAAAATTCTTTAAGGTTTTTGATATCAAAGTTCCATTGCGAGGATTAATCTCGTCGTTGTTTAAGAAGAGAAAATCAATGATTTTCAATAAAAGTTTTGGCAAAAATTTTCCTAAATATATTGTGAATTTAAAAATTTTATCTCAATGAGTGATATCTTTTGGTTTTACAGTAAAAGGCTGTGAAATTTTAAAGAAATGAAAATAGGATCTTTCCTAAAGTTTATTTTTTAATATTTCAAGCATATCTTCTTCCAGTGTTGAAGTCCATTTCGGATGTTCTACGATAACACCAATAAGATCACCATTTCTATTAAAGAAGTAGAATGTAGGAATAGCTTTTAAACCAAATTTTGGATCAACTGCTTCTGGTGGAGAACGCTTTTTATGCCATATCACTTCTCCCGGTTTGTGTAATGCATTTACCATAATACCATATAGAATTTGTAGGTTTACATCATCAGAATTTATGATTTTTACGATTTTTATCATGTGAGGCACATTCCTCGAACAATCAGGGCACCAGTCCGCACCTAACGCTACAATCTTTAACGTTTTATTCTTTTCTTTCAGTATGTCTTTTATTCTTTGAATTATTTCTAATTTTGGCTCGTAATTTTCAAAATTTTCATTAATGATGGGCTTATCTTTATAGAGTTTTAAATATTCCTCAGGTGAGTGAGTTGGAGAAATAAGATCATTATATTTTAATTCGCTCATAATTAACAATGAATATTGTCATTCTTAAAAAAATTGTTTTAATAAGCTATAAAAATTTGCTCGATTGATATTATGTAGAAGAAATCAATGACAGGAAAAATAAATAAAAAATCAATTTTTTTGTTAGCTAATAAAGACAATATTACTCTTGTTGAGATTCGCTATTTTTTAGAATTAGTTTTGTTAATAAGTGAAAGATTTTATGGACGTTCTCTCCAGTCTTGGAGCTACATTCTATAAAACCATCCGCGCCTTTAGTATTTGCTGTTTCCATAGCTTTCCTTGTATTGACTTCTTTAAGATGAATTAAATCTGTTTTACCACCAACAAAAACTATAGGTATTTCGTAATCAATTTCATTTTCAACAATTTCAAACCAATCATCTACATGGGCTAGTGAGCCATAGTTTGTAATATCATACATGAAAACAGCCCCATTAGCGCCTCTAATATAAGAAGGAAAGAGAAACCTAAACCTTTCTTCGCCCGCAAAATCCCAAATCTGGAGTTTAATTGACTGTCCATCTATTTCTATGGATTTAAGCATAAAATCTACACCTAACGTCATAGAAATATCATCCTTAAATAGATTCGTTAAGAATCTATGAGTTAAGGTGGTTTTTCCTGTTTGAGAATCACCAAATATAACGATCTTAAAAGTGAAATCTGTCGACAACCCAGATAACCCAACATGCGCAATTTTATGTTTTTCTAAGAAAATTACCTAATTAAATAGGTATCTCCCTAACATTAAGTAATATATAATTTTACCCCTTAAAAATTTTATATTAAATTCAAATTTCCAAGAGTTATCAATAAAATGCTTCTGTTTATTAAGAAGATTATTGATTAAGATATTCCTAATAATCTTTCTAAAAGAATTAATGCTCCATTTTTAGATAGATTCTGATTCATATTCCCACATTTGGGGCTGTAGATACACCCACCACAACCAATCTGACATGCACATGAATTTATTAACCTGTAAGTTAAATTTAACAATTTTTCTAAATGATAAAATAATAATTCTGAAATTCCAATACCTCCTCTGTAAGCATCATAGATGTAGATAATAGGTTGTTGTTTAACAGGATCAAAATCGATTGAAACACCTCCCAAATCCCAACGAGAAATTTGTGCGATCGTCGGTGCTATTGCTATAATGGCATGTTCAATAGCATGTATGCAATCACCAATTTCATAATCCTTTAACTCCAGTTCTTTTTGATATTCAAATGGAATCGTGAACCAAAGTGCCTGGCTCTCAAATATTATTATCGGAATATCGTCTAGGGGATGTCTAGAGCGTAATTCTTGCGTCAATGTATCCATAACTTTATAGGAATAATATTCGTGTTCCACTTTCACATTTCCAAAAAAGGCGTTAATGTTATTGTGTGGACCTATTTTGGTTTTTGAAACTACTTCAAGCGGTGTAATATACGTATGTTTTAAAGATTGCGTGTAAAAATCAACATCTGCTCTTTTCAAATATACTATTCTCTTATCTAAATCGAGTTCTTCCACTAAATAAGTTTCAGCCTCGTAAAGATATACTGCTCCTGGATGTAAATCTCGAAATACAAAACTTTCATCCTCAACAGTCAAAAGCACTTCACTTGAATTCTTTCGTAGCAAAACCTTATAACTACGAGTCGAAAGATCATTTAATCCAAATTTTTCATTTGGAAAAAAATCAGTATTCCAGTAGTAGCGATCACCTCTCTTCATGAGTAACTTTTCTGCAATTAAACCTTCTAAGCATTCCTTGAAGATATTCTCGTCTTCGAGTCCAAATTTCACATAATCTTTAGTATTAATGGGGATTTCTTTTGCGCCACAACATATATGATTTTTTAAGATATATTTGTTATTTAAAGTAATTAGTACCTCCTCTTGGATTGGTCCGAATAACTTGTCTGGATTATGAATATAAAATAGATCTAAAGGATTTTGCATTGGTATTAGAGTTGAAATGGAGATATCTGTACCTCTACCAGATCGACCGATTTGTTGCCTAAAACTTGAGATTGTGCCGGGAAATCCAGAGCTAATCGTTGCATCCAAAGAACCAATATCTATTCCCAATTCGAGTGCATTGGTAGAGCTTATACCCAGGATATTTTTACTTTTGAAATTTTGCTCTATTTCTCTCCTTTTAGATTTACTGATTCCTGCTCGATAGCTAAAGATTTTATCTTTCAATGTAGAAAGAGCTTCACGACTCCAAATAGCTTGCAATTCTGCCATTTTTCTAGAGAGTGTAAATGCTAAGGTTTGAATTCCTTTTCTCAAATGGCTAATAAATAAATTCTTGGTTTCTTGATGAGCTGAGTGGTATTTATTAGAAGCCTCGTCATATGGAAGATCCCATAAAATTACTTTTTTCGCACCTGAAGGAGAATCATCTCTATTTACTACCATAAACTCTTCTCCGACTAATTTTTCGCAAAATTCTTTAGGATTATAGATTGTAGCGCTTGATAAAATCCATTGGGGCCTTACATTATAAGTATCAAGCATTCTTTTTAATCTTCTAAGCAACAGAGCGAAATTTGAGCCAAATATCCCTCGATATATGTGAATTTCATCCAGTACAATATACTTTAAGTTTTGACAAATTCGCCTCCACTTTTGTTTAAACCACGGTAAATAGAAGTGGAGTCCATAAGGATTGGTTATGATTATATTAGCGTTAGATAAAACAAGTCTTTTTTCATTGGCTTCCACATCTCCGTCATAAATGCCAATTCTATTTTGTTTAATATTTGTATCTGATAATAATTGAGATAAAACAGTAAACTGATCTCTCGCTAAAGCTTTAGTTGGAAATACATAAATTGCTGTA
>CAYZTE010000053.1:6898-8097 GCA_964481225.1 uncultured archaeon
AGGTTTAATTATTTTTCAAATCAGTTTTCGCAATTCATTAATATTAGAAAAAATTAATTCATAAAAATCATATGACGGCAATAAAATAGATTTAAAAGAATTAAAGTCTGCTGTAAAACAGATTGCTCTTGATTCTGGAGCTAAATTGGTAGGAGTTGGAAATAAAGAAAGACTTAAAAATGCATCTATTATCCTCCTACTAAAATTTAAAAAATAACAACATTTTAATCATATCAAATCAAATTTATATAAACAAAATTCTTTGTTTTTATAATATGTCTAGTTCTGAATGGATTAAGGTTGATTTTCAACAAATTGTAAATGAACATAGTAACGATATTATAATCAACAATGCTCCAGAAATATTGTATTCTAAAAAGGATAAAGAACACGAGGCATATAATTCTTTAATAGCCTTCTTTTTCGTTGCTGGAGGTTTACTCATTTACATTTCATTAACGTACTTTTTAATACCAATATATTTCAATTTTATTCTTTTTATCGTTATAATAGTAATAGGAGCAACTGTAGATGTATTTTTAATTATAAATTACCTTGGATCCAACGTGTACATAAAACCTATAGAATGTTGGGTTGAAATTTATAAAGGAAAAAGCGCAAACAATTTCGAGTTTTATTGTTTTACATATTATCCAATTTTTTCAGGCAAATGTCATCCAAATAAAGCAAAGAATGTAATTTTTAAGTTATACCAAGAACAAGTATTAACAAATAAAATAGATATCACTCAAATTGAAATTTACCTGAAAATAAACCCGCAAGATGATTCTATTTACGAGAAATTGGGATACTTTTTCCAGTATGGTGAAGGAAGGCCATTTAGAGATGAAAACGTGGATCGTGCTTCTTGGAAATACTTTCCATCTGAAGAATCTAAGAATGATAATTTTATTGCAACAGCAAATTGGGATCATCAATATGAGTGGCGTGAGGATTTAGAATTTGATTTTGATAAATTACATGAATACGCTCCGTGGGTTATTCAGAAATGGGATGCAGGTAATATAAAACCTTTAACTGAAGATTTTAAAGAGAAGATTAAATGGAATTTAAGATACATTGAGTCTAAGCCAAAATTAAAGCCATGGAATGGAGAAATAGAAAAACAAACCTATGAAAATCCAAAAGCTTACAAAGACCTAGAAATAATCAATGAAGCAATTATTAAAATCATAAAA
>CAYZTE010000053.1:8197-12134 GCA_964481225.1 uncultured archaeon
AAGATATTATCCATTGAAATCTTAAAATTCATGTTCATCGGTATATATAAGAAATCTGCAAGAGTTAGCAAGATATTAGATGATATTCATGCATCTTTAAAAGAAATTAAAATAAATCGTGATGACATTTACTTTCTGGATTTAAAAACTAATGAAAGAATTCGAGAGGATGCAAAATTAAGAAACTTAATCATACTAGAGAAGAAGGAGATTGAAAAGAAGGAAAAAGAAAAAGAAGAAAAAATTGATAAAAAAAAGCAGAAGGCTTCAGAAAGAGCTGAATATAAAATGAAGGAAGAGGCTTTTGGAGCCGAAGAAGAGATGTTTTATGATGAGGACTTATTAGAAGCTTCTGCTGATTTTGGTGAAATGCAGGAGATAGAAGAAGAAACAATAAAGGATGAAAAAGTATTTAAACGCGAGGATAGGGAAATGGAAGAAGCCCCAAAAAGAAAGAAAGCAGCTAAACCTGCCCTTGCACCGCCCCCTCCACCCGCGACTCGTAGTGCTCCACCGCCTAAACCAACTGCACCCCCAGTTGGCGGACCACCAGGGGCAGCTCCCCCAGCGCCAGAACCCGTGGCAGAACCAGAAGTTTCAGAGGCTCAACCAACAGTT
The DNA here is from genome assembly GCA_964481225.1 of uncultured archaeon. Classification (GTDB taxonomy): domain Archaea; phylum Asgardarchaeota; class Lokiarchaeia; order Sigyniarchaeales; family SOKP01; genus Loki-b32. The sequence continues at coordinate 8,816 of CAYZTE010000053.1, forward strand.
ACAGAAGCACCACCAGCACCTCAACCCACGGTATATGAAATTAACATGGGGCTTCAATACTACTCAGTCATGATGGAGCAGAGGAGCTATTTGTTTTACGTTTATTTCTCCCATAAAGAATTGAAAATCGTCGATGAAGAAGGGAAGGTTGTTTATGAAACGACTGTAAGAATCGTTACAACTAAAGAAGAACCTCCTGTTTTAGATCTGCGTATTGAAGGAGAAGATTTTGAAGTACACCCATTATCAGGCAAGGTCGAAGTTAAAAAAGATGCCGTTAATCCTCCTGTCATGATTTTTTCCATTCTACCAGTAAAATCAAAAAAATTGAAGCGAAAAGAAAGTGAGAGGAGATTCTTAAACGTTTACGTTGAATTTGAAAATAAGGTCATTAGTCACTCAATTTTATCGATAATAGTGCAGCCAAAACATTTTCGCCTAGACATTGGTCCGATCCATTTAAACATTAGCAAAAGTACCGCATACATCATTTCATTTATCTCAATATTAATCGCGGGAATTTCAGTAATATATGCTCTATTTTCAATTGACCCTACATCAAGCGGAATAGATATTTTAAGTAGATTTGCTCCTGGCTTAGGATCGATCATCTTTTTTGTAATTTTTATAGTTACGTTGATAAAAGAGGGAATTTATCCACTCAAAGAAAAAATCAGTAATTTTCTGAATTTTGATCAAACAGGAGTGTTAATAAAATAATAGAGAGGGAAAAATTCTCTTTTATTTTTATTTTTTTAGCTTTTACTTTTAATTTCATTCCAAAATTTCTTCTTTAATTCACTTAATTGCTTATCCTTTATTTTAACGAAATATAATGGCCTTTTGGTTATAACTGGATATCCTTTAACTTTTAAGGATTTTATTAATCCAGCTGATTCTGCTTTATCAGCCATCATTTCACTCATTATACTAATATAATTGGATTCACTTACGGTGGAGATAATTGAATCGTTATCATTTATTTCAAGTTTAATATTTAACTTTTTATAATCTGGAAATTGTTGTTTAAATGTATTTCTCATTCCAGAACCTTTTTCTCTCCAAACAAAAGGGTATTTAATTATTTCATCAAAATTTACATCAGTTTTTCCTCCTTTAAGCAATTCATGATTAGGAGAGCATATAAATTTAAATTGATCTTCTCCGATTTTAATGTAATCGAAATCTTTCTCATTATAACTCATGAAACTACCAATACCCGCAAAATCAGCCCTTCCATTTGTTAAATTTTCAATGGATTTCTTAGAATTACTAATTAAAATTTTAAAGTTTACATTTGGGTTCTTATTTCTAAAATCTGCTATATACTTAGGTAGGATATGAGAACCTGGAATTGTTGAAGCCGATATTATAATATCTTCAATTATTTGATCTTTAAATTTAGATATTTCTAGTTTACAGGTATCGTACAAATTTATTATCTGATTAGCGTGTTTTAATAATAGTTTTCCTGCTTTAGTTAACTCAAACTTCTTCGTGGTTCTATTAATTAATACAACTTCACCAAAGTCTTTTTCTAATTGCGAAATTTGATGGGATAATGTGCTTTGAGAGATTGGGAGTTCTTTTGCTAATTTCGAGAAACTTTTATATTGAGTTAATTTAATAAAGTTTCTTAAATATTCAATGTTCATAATAATTTCACATTATTTTATAATAATTAATAGTTCGACTTAAGTAATCAATTTATCGATTTTTTAAATAATTTGTTGCGAAAAAATTAATAAGTCCGTTTTTATTTCCTAAACTATAGCTTGATTTTAAAATTCAAATCTAAGTGAAAGTATCAATGGCAGAAAAAGTTAAAACATTCACGATTGTTATCGATTCTGGTCCTTACACTACAGAACGTGCTTTTACTATGCTTAGGTTTGCCTATACCGCATTACTTGAAGGACATAAAATTAATATTTTCCTAGTTGAGGATGGGATCTTCGTAGGGAAAAAGAACCAAGATCCGTCAGCTTATGATAATTTAGGGAAATGGATGAAAGATGTACTTGAGGAAGGCGCTGTAGTTAAAGCATGTGCGGTGTGTATGAAAGCACGTGGATTTGTGGAGGAGGATTTTATTGAAGGAGTCGAAAGAACTTCCATGAATGGTTTCTTAGATATGTGTGTAGAAGCGGATAATGTATTATTCAGCTAAGAGGGTGATGTAAAAAATGGCAGAATCTCGTAAGTTGGATTGTTCTGGGTTAGTTTGCCCCATGCCCGTTGCAAAAACGAAAAGACAACTGCTTGAATTGAAAAGTGGAGATATTCTTGAGGTAACTGGTGATTACGCAGAAGCAGGAGAAAATATCAAAAGATATATAGAAAAAAACAGAGACAAGCTTATAGAATTCAAGGTTGAAGGGGAAAACTACTACATTAAAATCGAGAAAGCATAATTTATTTTTATTTAGGTATTTTTTTCATTTTTTTTCTTTAATAGCTTCAAATAACCAAATATTTTCATATTTTTCAGTTAACTCTTCTGCTAAAATTGGGTCTAATACATTTAAACAAGCAAATATTTGCCATGGTTTTATAGGATTTTGGAGTTTTATTAAAACTCTATTATCATCAAAAATATCATAATATGTAGGAATTTTTTTGTGGATGAATCTCATTTCGAATCCTTTAATACTCGAAGATAATTTAAATAAATCTTTCAACATTTTTGATAATTTTTCAAAAAGCATGAAATTTGCACGCTTTTGTTCATCTGCGAGTGATCTCTCATCGTATTCGAAGCTCCAAAGATATTTTACTTGAACGCCTCGATTTAAAGCATTTAATATTCCTCCATAAAAATTTTCAGCATATGGTAGAACTTTTAATGTATTTTCATTCAAGAAGCCTGTCATTAGTAAATTTTTTCTTAAGTTGTTAAACTTCTTATAATAAACCGCCATAATTGGAGCTGCTCCATAGGCAGTTGACCAAAAGATTTTCGAAGAATCTTGTTTAAAAAAGGATTGAGAATTATTTAATCTGGATTCCAAGTGTTTAGCTTGATTAATTAAATAGGAAAATTTACTTTGTTGATCATTTTTAATGTGGGAAATTACATTATGAGAAGCTTCATTAAAAGATACTGCTCGATATATTTTTGGTCTTGTATCTTGAATTTCTATCATTCCTTTTTCTCTCAACACATCCAAAATCTCATAAATTCTACCAGTAGGAACATTAGATTCCTCAGATATTTCTCGGGCAGTCAAATTATTAGATTTTAATAGGGTTATATAAGTATTGATTTCATAATTTGAAAGATTTGCACTTCTCAAAAACTCCCGTAATTCTTGAATTA
>CAYZTE010000053.1:12234-13605 GCA_964481225.1 uncultured archaeon
AAAATCTTATTGATAAGGCACTTGAAGTATTTAGAGCTGAGTTCATGAGATTTGAATATGATTTTACTGTTAAAAACCAGCTCCATTGTGAAATGCAAAATTGTTGGGCATATAATGGAATAAAACAGATTGGAGTCATTGATCAATACGAATGTGGAATATTTGAAAGAATTGAAGGATGGTTTAACTGTTTAAACATAGATTATGATGTTACACCTCAATTAGAAGGGTGTTTAATGCATAGTAACGGTAAATGCTATAGAAATTACACATTCTTTTTTGAAAAGTGAGAAAATAAGTTAACATACAAAAATGGTGATAAAAATAATTGAAAAATTTTGGTATAAAGCAGCAAGAACAGTAATAAAAGCAGGCAATTTACCAATTGCAGTTAGTGACACAATAATAACATTATTGCAAACTATAATGACTGAAGAACAAGCAAAATTTATTGTAAAAACATTTAAAAAGCCTTCCTTAAATATTGACCAAATTAAAGCTAAAAGCGATTTAGACGATGCAACTTTAAAAAAAATGCTAAATGATTTAATGAAAAATGGAATAGTTGTTGGTCTTCCTAGCCGAAGAACAGGTGTCATGGTTTATCGTTTATTAGGTCCTTTTCCAGGAATGTTCGAATATACCTTAATGAAAGGCGAGACTGGTGAAAAACAAGAAAAATTGGCGAAATTATTCGATAAATTTTTTCATCAGGTAAGTGAAGGAACACAAAAAAATTATGATGATATAATAATTCAGTTTGAAAAAATTCCTCCAATAAATCGAGTTGTACCTGTTGAAGAAATAATTGATGAAATTCCTGTTGATAAAGTGGTACCTTATGAAGAAGTCTCAAAAATTGTAGATAAATTTGATAATATAGCCCAAGTTCATTGTTATTGTCGGCATCAAAAATCCCTTTTAAAAGATCCATGTAAGAGAACAAATGAAAGAGAAAATTGCTTTTTACTCGGGAAGAGTGCACAGTTTGCCATTGAACATGATTTTGGAAAATCAATTTCTAAAAAGGAAGTTAAGAAGTTCTTAAAATCTGCCAGGGATGATGGTTTAGTCCATAAAGCATTCCATATCCATCTTAAGCCAGAATTAGATGAAGAGGGAATATGTAATTGCTGCAAATGTTGTTGTGCTTGTTTTTCACTTTATTATAGAGGTGGTGCACCCCATTACTGCTATTCAAGCTATCTAGCTAAAGGAAATAAAGATGATTGTATCGGTTGCGGTACTTGTATTGAAAAATGTCCGATGGAATCAATTGAATTAGAAGATGATATAGCAATTATAAATGAAGAAAAATGTATTGGATGTGGTCTCTGCGCTTATCATTGCCCTGAAGAAGCCATACATCTC
>CAYZTE010000054.1:0-13365 GCA_964481225.1 uncultured archaeon
AATTATTAAATATTATATTTTTTATTAAAACAAACAATATTTGACTTTCTATAGAAATATCAAGATTATCTAGGGGTAAAGATACAATCTTTACCAACGGAAAAATTAAAAATAAAACCTCCACAATCAGAATTGAATGTAGAATTAAAAACGAGGACAATTGAAAAACTTCGACAACAAGGAAAAATCTATGCCTAAGTTCCATTAAAAAGTACTAGAATTGTTAGAGATCAAAGAGGAAATGAGTATAAATTTGTTGGAGGGAAAGAAATTTATAGTTCCTTATCTACAAATTATCGATTCACTTATGAAGAGGAAAATGGTCTTGTTACTTACTCTAAAGGGATAAAAATCGTCAATAAACTTGATGTTCAAGGGCTTAGTATCCCATTAGAACCTGGTGATCGAGTCCTTAGAGTTAAAACAGAATCTGAAAACTTAATTGATCGCCTTTTAGGAGGATTATTTTAAAGTGAAATAAAAAGATACAACTTATCTAAAAAGAAAATGAGAGAAGATCAACAACAAAAAAAAGATAAAACAATATGTAATCGTCTTTTTGTTTATGGTACATTACAACATGGTCAGAGTAGAAATTTTATTCTCCAAGGCTTAAAATATGAAAAAGCCATTCTTCCAAGCCATCGAAAAGTCTCACCTCCCTCTCTTGGATTTCCATTTATTGTTCGTGATGATTCTGCTAACGTGAATGGTGAAGTTTATTTTGATGTTAGTCAATCCCTAATCAACGAACTCGATAGGATCGAGGGAGAAGGATTCCTCTACCATAGAATTTTAGTAAAAGTAAAAATTAACGATGGAAAAGAAGTAATCGCTTTTACATATTATCCATCTGATAAATTAATCAAGAATTACACGTAATTATTTAGTGAATCGTATGGCTGAAAATAATTCTTCAGAGAATGATAAAAATAATCAAATCCTTCTTATAGATAATTATTCTCGAGGTTCTCCAACTGATAGAATAACACGATTAGAAAAAATAATAAAAGATTGTATAGCAGAAGTAAAATTAAAAACAGTCCATTTTACTCAATTTAAATTTGAAATGGTAGAAAAAGCTATTGGAATAATACTATCAGGTTCTGAATTGAATGTCTCCAGTTTTTACTACGACGATAGATTACATAAGAGATTTAAGGCTCAATTAGAATTAATTCGAGAAATAAAACTGACACCACTCCTCGCATTATGCTTTGGTTTCCACTTATTAGCCTATGCTCACGGTGCACAAATATGTAGGATGAGAATACTCGGGTTAGGAGGCAGAATTATATTTATCTTGCTTAAAAAAACAGATGATATAATAACTCAGAAAAACATTCCTGTTAATGTTCATCACCTTGATTTTGTGTCTCCAAATGATTGTAAAATCCAAAAATATTTCGAAATCATCAGTATTTCTAGAACAATGGGCTACAAGATGGTTCAATACATGCGGCATATAAATAAGCCAATTTATGCAATTCAATTTCATCCAGAAAGTCATAATCCTTATTACTTCCATCCAGGCTTATTCGATGAGAGGATCGCAAATAAAACAAGAATAGCTGGAGAAAAAATTATTGAAAATTTCATATATATGTGTTCTTACAAAAAAGATCATCCAGAATGATTGGAGAAGAAATCATTAATAATTTTGCATAGCTTAACTTATATAAAAAAAAATACTACCTTATAGAATCTCAACAATGGTCTTTAAAGTTTTTATTTTAAAAAAATGCAAAAGTATCTGAAATATCAATTAGTTCTCATAAATTTTATTACGATTTTATGATTAATTTTAAAATGTAGATTCTAAACTATCAAAGTCAAGTATTTGATTTAAGGAGTACACAGTGAAATGAGTATATATGCTGATGACGTTGTAAGTTTTACATCAGTTTTGAGAATTGCTTATAATTTTTTGACTGGAAGGGAATATTTAAGTAAGAAAAAATCTAAAGAAAAAAAGAAATTAATTTCAGTCGCTTTAGGCTTTCCGGACTTAGTTTTTGCAGCGGATTCAATCCCTGTTTTTCCCATTCGTATGGAAAAGTTCAAAATTAACCTATATTTGCTTGCTCTCAATACTGCTAAGAATTTATTTGGTTGGGATCTCACCACCAACCTCCTAGGAATAGCAAGACAATTAGATTTTTTGAAGATTGTTGATAATATAATCAAAGATGTTATTGGCACTATAAATAATAAATATAACGATTTGTACGATTTAGGTGTGGAAGATGAGAAGCCTTCTAAATTATGTTATGGTGTAAATGCCATTTATGGAATGCATAGATCCCAACATGAAAAACTGGATGCGAACTTGAAATTTGCGATTCGCTGTACCGAGTGGAATAAATACTCAGAATCATTGAAAACACTCATTCCAAATCAAATTTGGGTTGATATTCCTTCGAAAGAACACGAAAATGAAAATAAAACTTTGGAAATCATGCGAAGTAACATAGAAAGAGCAATTTCTGAATTGGAGAACATTACTGGCAATGTAGTAACTGATAATAGCTTGAAAAAACAGTTTCGAATAGGAAACCAAATAAAAAGATATTATAAAACTATTCTTCATGAGATTAGCACTTCTGATTTTTATCCGTGTAATCCTGCTACATTTGCAGAAATTTTAGCATTATTAACAATATCATTCCAAGATTATAACTCAAATGCTCAACGCTATTTAGAAAATATGAGCCAACTGGTAAAAGAAATGAGAGAACGTATTAATAAAGGAATAGGAATGGATGTTGCAAATAGACCGCGATTGCTCCTATCACCCATATTTAATGGTTGGGAACCAGAAATTCATGAGATCATCTATAAACTAGGAGGAAGGGTCATTTATGCTGATTGGGATATTTTAGGGTTATTAGAAGAAATTCCTGTATCAGAAAATTCAGATCCTATTGAAGATTATGCTCGCTTTATTTTGAATGCATCAAGAAGGGGAATCCTTTGCTTAAAAAATTGTGATGCATTTTTAGACTCTTATTTAAAATTCGGTAAAAAGAAGGAAATTGATGGTATTATCCTTAATCGAGTATTTGATTGCCATTCAAACACAAATTGTTATGAATTACTGAAAAATAAGCTTAGATCTGAACTTAGGCTACCTACAACAGTAGTTCATTTTAAAAAAATTGGAGTAGATGTTGATCAGGTAAGAGCTAAGTTAGAATCCTTTATGGAATTATTTACATATTAATACAATTAAGGTTTCTAAGTCCCGAAAAAATCGGATGGCTTAAGTAAGTGCTGATCTTCTTTCTCTTTTTTTGCTTTTTCGTGTGGATCAACCCATTCAGGTTCTCCGCTTTTTGCACTTGTAGTTGCAGGAGGCGTTAAACCCTGAGTCCTTAAATTAATATTAGCGGATATTGGTTCTGGTTGTTGTCCTACCAATACAGGTTGAGCAGGTACATGTGTAACTTCCCCTGATTTTAAGACTTTTAATTCACTTAATACTTTTTCTAAGTTCATGGATTGTACACTCTTATTCATTGTATCCATTATTTCTTTTAAGGATTTAGAAGTTTCTCTTAACCCTTTCGGGTTGATTCCTGTCAATAAAGAATCTAAATTAGATTTTATACTTTCATTTAACTCATTTAAGGATTCCAATACAGTAGACCAATGCTTATTCATCTGAGATTCAATTGCGCTAATCATTTTGATGGTTTCATTCATAAAATTTACATGGCTAGAATATCTTTCCTCGTCCTTCGCGCGCAAGTCAGATATCAGCATTATTAACTTCTTTAGCGCTTCTTTCTCTTCGCTCATAAAACATTCACCATAAAATGTAATTTTAATTATATATTAACTATAATAATTATAATCCTTTAATAATTTATATTTATGTAATATGGATTTAAAAATGAATGAATTAGTCGGTCCTATTGTAAATTTAAAAAGAAGCGATATCAAAAATCTAGTAAATATCAGATTAAAAGAATTCAGTGAGTTTAAGAAAGGGACAATAGACAATATCTTTAAAGAATTATGTTTTTGTATTATGACTGCTAATTGCAGTGCTGAAAAATGTATTGAAGTACATGAAGCAATCGGAAATGATTTTCTTACTTTGAACAAGGAGCATTTAGCAAGAAAGTTTAAAACACTCGGTTATCGATTTCCAAATCTAAGGGCAAATTATATTATAGAATCACGCAAGCTTAAGGATTTACTTGAAATAGAATTAAAGAATAATGATAATGGGCATGATTTAAGAGACTGGATTGTAAAAAACATAAAAGGTTTAGGATATAAAGAATCTAGTCATTTTTTAAGAAATATTGGTTATAATAATTATGCGATTATCGATTTTCACATAATAGATTTATTAGTGAGGCATAATTTAATTGAAAAACAAAAGACGCTCACAAAAAAACGATATTTAGAAATTGAAACTTTATTAAAAAAAATAGCAAACGAGCTGAATCTGACATTAGCAGAACTTGATTTGTACTTATGGTTTCTTGAAACTGGGAAGATTTTAAAATAAAATCAAATTATTAAAAGCTATTAGCATTAACTGATAAATTAGCATAATGGAAAAAAAGTATTCTTTTTATAAGTAAAGGCATCTATTTTAATTTCAACTTTACGTTTAATAAAAAGAGAATATAATTTATATGCCTATTAAACATACAGAATGGCCTAGTAATCCTAAAATTTATGAAATTAACACGTGGCCTTGGCTCCAATCTTTATCAGAGGACTTTAATACTCCTATTTCCCTTAAAAATGTACCGGAAGAGATTTTTAATAGAGAAATCAGTCTCTTCGATGCTGTTTGGTTAATGGGAGTGTGGGAAAGGAGTCCAGCAAGCAAAAAAATTGCTCTTGAACATCCTGATTTACAAAATGATTATCATAAAGCATTACATGAATTCAGAGAAGAAGATGTTGTTGGTTCACCTTATTCCGTTTATTATTATCACGCGGATAAAAACATTGGTGGAATCGAAGGTTTAAAAGAGGTTCGAAAACAATTATCCGACCGAGGGATTCGATTAATGTTAGATTATGTTCCTAACCACGTTTCTATAGATTCTCTCTGGACTTTAGAATCTAATCTGTTTATTGAGGGAACATTAGAGGATTTAATGTCTAAGCCATATGATTTTTTTAGCATTTCAGAAAAAACCTTTGCTCATGGTAGAGATCCTAACTTCCCAGCATGGACAGATGTAATACAATTAAATGCTTTTTCAGAAGAAGCTCGTCAAAAGACAATTAATACCTTGTTAAATATTGCTGGACTTTGCGATGGAGTTCGATGTGATATGGCAATGCTGCTGACTAACGGTGTATTTTCTAGGACTTGGGGAGAAAGAGCAGGTCCACGTCCTGAAAAAGAATTTTGGGAAGTAGTCATTCCAAGCGTGAAACAACAATTTCCTAACTTTTTATTTGTAGCGGAGGTTTATTGGGATATGGAATGGGAGCTTCAACAACAAGGATTTGACTATTGTTATGATAAAAGACTATACGAACGGTTAGTCCATGGAAATGCTCAAACCGTTAAAGCTCATCTCAATGCTGAATGGGATTACCAAACTAAACTTGTTAGATTTACTGAAAATCACGATGAACTTAGATCGATTTCTGCATTTGGAGAAGAACGCAGCCGAGCTGCAGCCATCATTGCTTTGACATTACCAGGAGCAAGATTAATACACGAAGGTCAAATGAAAGGATATGAAATAAAACTGCCTGTTCAATTAGGTAGACGACAAACTGAGGAAACGAACAAAAATCTCCTTGATTTTTATCAACATTTGTTAAAAATCATACCTGGAAGAGAACTAGAAAAAGGAGATTGGACTTTATGTAATATTGAGCCTGTACAGTTTGATGAATCGTCTATTAATTTAATAGCATATTTGCGGTGGATTAATGAAACTTATAGACTTATAGTGGTAAATCTTAGCTCTATTCACTCAAAAGCGCATATTAATACAGAGAAAATAAATTTTGGATCTAAAAATTGGGCATTTATAGATTTATTAAACCAAAAGAAATACAAGTATAAAGGAGAAGCCCTTGATAATTATGGTTTGTACGTAGAATTACCGGGGTGGCAAGCTCACATTTTTGACATAAAAAAAGAATGATCAGTTTAATTAATGAACCGTTACTGTTTTTGCAAGATTTAAAGGTTGGTCAGGATCCAGATTATGTTTTAACGCAGCATAATATGATAACAATTGTAAAGCAGGAATAAATGTTATTGGACTAAATAAACTATAATATTTTTCTGAGGGTTGGGGAATTCTAATAGTCACATCACTTAAATTCGTGATGATTTCATCATCTTCTACAACAACAGATATAATTCTCCCTCCTCTTGCCTTAAATTCCATGACATTCCCAACAAGACGTTGATAGGTTTCATCGGGAGGGGCAATAAAAATAATTGGAAATCCATCTCTCACCAAAGAAATCGGTCCGTGTTTGGCATGTGCAGCAGAATAACCTTCAATGAAACGGCATGCTACCTCCTTTAACTTTAATCCACCCTCCTTGGCTGTTGCAATAGAAATGCCTCTCGCTAAATAGAAAAAATTATGACTCTTATTCAAGCTATCTACAATTTTTTTTATTAAATCAATGGTGTTTTCTAATAATTTTTCAATAATGTCAGGTGTGGAAGTTAACGCATTGTAAAATTTATTAATTTCACTTTCAGGCAAAATTTTGCGTAATTTAGCGACTTCTAAAGCGATTAAGCCCATGGTTAATACTTGTGTACAATATGTTTTAGTAGCTGCTACACCGATCTCAGGACCGGCTTGTGTAACTATAACATGATCAGAAATTCTTGTAAGAGAAGAGCCTACAACATTGGTAATGCATAAAATTGTTATCTTTTCCTTTAATTTCTCTTTTGCCCACCTAATAGCTTCCACTAGATCAATCGTCTCACCTGATTGCGAAACAGCAATAATTACAGAATCTTCTTGAAGTGCATTTCCTAATTGAGTTTGAAATTCTGAACATTCAATGGCTTCAACATATTTTTCTAAAAATTTAGTAATTATGAACTTGCCAGCCAGGGAAGCATAGAATGAAGTTCCAGCAGCAGTAATATAAATGTTTCTAGCATTACATAGAATATTCGTAAATGTTTTAAGTATATCTTTTGAAATTTTCAGCGTGCGTCTTAAAGCATTGGGTTCTTCATATATTTCTTTTAACATGAAATGTTCATATCCACCTTTTTCTGCCGCATCGATACTCCACTCTACATGTTGCATTTCTTTTTCAACGGGATCAGCATTGTTTTTTATATTAAGGAATTTAACATTGCCTGGTTTTAATATAGCCATTTCATCATCATTTAGTATGTAACAATCGCGAGTATATGGTAAAAAAGCAGGGATGTCAGATGCACAATATGCTGTTTTACCCTTTTCAATTCCAACGATTAATGGAGATTCCTTTCTAACTGCAATAATCGTATCAGGATAATCAGCATGACAAATCGCGACTCCATAAGCACCTAAACATTTATTAATCGCTTTTGCTACAGCATTTTCAAAAATATCCCCATTTTTCATATTTTCTTCGATTAAATGAGATATTATTTCTGTATCTGTTTCTGATATAAGTTTATGTCCTCTTGATATTAACTCTTTTCTTAAATCAATGAAATTCTCAAGAATTCCATTATGAATTACTGCTATCTTACCAGAACAATCTAAATGTGGATGACTATTAATTTTTGTTGGTGCTCCATGAGTAGCCCAACGAGTGTGGGCAAGAGCTAGTTTAGAACCTTTTGGAAATTCATCCAACTTTAATCTTTTGTGGATTTCATCTATTTTTCCAGCATCTTTTTTAATAAATAGCTTAGAATCATATTGTGCGACGACACCCGCTGAGTCATAGCCTCGATACTCCAAGCGTTTTATTCCCTCGAGCGCTATTTTCCCAATATTAACGTTTTCTTGAGTTACTACACCAAATATTCCACACACAGGAGTTCTCCACTATGTTTAATCTTTATAATTCCATACAACTTAATTAATAAACAACTAAATTTAGTCATTTAATAATATTATGCAATTTTTTTTAATCTGTGTATAACTATTGTGAATTACTTGAAATATGTTAAAATAATTGGAATTTTTTATTAAGAAAGATTATCTTGAACGAGAAAGACACTGAATCAAAAAAAGAAGAATTAGGAAAATATACTCAATCCGAAATTTTTGATATTCCTAGTTCTTTAAAAAAAGCTATGGGACAACAAATGTTAATTAAAAATAATTATATTTGAATGCATTTGTAAATAAGTGAAATTTAATCTATAGTAAGTTTAGTTCTCTCATTTTTTCCTCGGCTAATTTATTCATCTCCTTCGTAGATTCCAAATTAATTTTTGATTCCCCTGAAATTCTCAAATATGGACTCGTACCTGAGCGTCTTATTAGAATCCAGCCATCTTCGTAATCAAAACGACATCCATCTAATCTATTTATATTTTTTATTTCCTTTCCTAATATATCAAAAACTTCTTTCATAGATTCAATAATTTTTGCATAGATATCATCAGTAAAAGGAATATCTTTTGTCAACTTGAATTTCTTAGCAAAATAAGGATAGTTAGGAACATCTTTTAAGAATTCTTTTAAATTTTTTCCAGTTTCAACAATCATTTTTAAAATATTAGCAATTGTAATTATTGAATCTGGTCCTAAATGAAATTCCGGCCAAATATAAGTACCAGAAGTCTCACCTCCCAAAAAACCTCCGTGTTTTTGTAAAGCAAGAGCTACTTTGATATCTCCAACTTCAGTTCTAATAACTTCACATCCAAAAGGATTTAATACATCTTCAATTAAACTCGAGGAATTAATTGGAGTAGCTACTTTCATATTTTCTTTTGATATTTCATTTTCTTGAATGTAATATTTAGCCATAAGAGCTAACAAGCGAATTGGATCCACAATCTCTCCATTTTCATCTAGAAAGATAACTCTATCAGCATCTCCATCAAGAGCAATCCCAATATCTTCTTTAGTGGAGATCTTTAGGAATTTTGAAAGTTGAATGAGATTATTTTTACTTGGTTCTGAATGGCGACCCGGAAATCGTCCATCCATTTGGCTATTAATTGTCACAATATTCACATTATAAGTCGAGAGAAGCTTAGGAACAATATCACATCCGCTTCCATTCCCTGGATCAACAATGGCATTTAATTTACTTCCATCAAAATTTATACGACTTATTATATTAGAAATATGAATATCATTAATATCATTGACTTGAGTTACCTTTCCAATTTCGTCATATTCAATCGTAAGGAAATCTTTCTCATCATAAATTCGAGAAATCTCCGTTTCTTGTTCAGGTGAAAATCCCACACCAGATGGATTCCATAACTTTAATCCAATATACTCAGGCGCATTATGGCTGGCTGTGATCATGCATCCGGCATCAGCATTCAAAGATGTAAGGGATGTTGCGAGTGTAGGAGTTGTAACTATTCCTAGAGTTTTTGCATTACATCCACTACTAATAATTCCTGAAATTAAAGCGTATTCTATGGGTAAAGCAGATATTCTAATGTCTTTTCCAATAACCACCGTGGCTCCCGCTTTTAAATATGTTCCTAAAGATAATCCCACATCTAAAGCCATTTGAGGAGTGAACATGAGATCTGATTCTGAATAGTTTAAAAACACTCTTCTTATTCCAGAGGTGCCGAAAATCGTCATAAATCCTCTTTAAAGCTTAATTGTTCTAACGAATTAAACAGTTATGTAGTATAAGGATAAGAATAATTTCTACTTTTTATATTTAATTTCTTAATTTCTTCATTGTTTAGTGAAGATTTAATTATGAGAACCATTAGGATAATTAAGTTATGCATTATGATATTGAAATTCAATTAGAAAAGAAAAAGTATTAATTTTTTTAATAATTTACATTAAATGGTAATAAAGAAAAGATTTACAAGATTTATTCTTCTCGTAAAATGATTTTTCAAGGCTTATTTAATATTTTTGATTTATACCTTAAGGACATTGACTTATTCTATAATAATATTAACTTATATTTTCGAGATAAAATTAATAATTCTTTTGGAGATCACCCAATAGCTGAAAATGAATTGAATCAAAAATTTGAAGATCTCATAGAATACCTCAAAAGAGAATTTATAGGATTAGATTTTGATAAATTAGAAATTGAAAATAAATTCTTAGATCCTTTTTTAGAAATCCGTGAGGAAGATAAAAAAAAATTTAATTCTACTTTAGAACTTTTTGAAAATAAAATTAGCCCAATAATATATGAGATTCTTTTAGAAAAAATCGTCGATTACCTTGTCGATCTAAAAGTTGCACCTTTAATGCTAAAATTAAAATCAGAGGGTTTCTTACCAATCGAATTTATAATGGAACTACGAAATTTGAAAGATTTACTCGAAAAGTTTCCAGATAAAATAGAAAATTTAAGAAAATACATTCAAATTCAAGAAAAAATCATAAATAAATTCAGAGAAAACAAAGAGAATATTGAAAGTTTAGAAGACATAAAAGAACCAGAATATAAACTCCAATTAGTTTACCTAATTTATCGTATCATTCACTTTTTTCATCTTCAAAAGATGTTTGATTTTTCTCACATAAAGACATATCTCAAAAGTAACGTTGATGAATGGCTTATAGACGTACCATTGGTTACATTAAAGAATCCCGACATTTATTTTTGCGGAATCTATTTGGCTAAGCAATTAGGTGTTAAGATCAATGAAGAAAGAGTTAAACAGTTTCTTTTGGATTTGTTTGAAGAGGCTATTGATAGATATGAAGCACCACTTATTGAGGCTACTGACGGAGCTTATTATTTTATCAAGTCTACTGAATTAATGAAATTATGGCTAAATTTAGAGGAAATAAGCAAAATAATAAAATCCGATTCAAAGTTTTTCAACCCCGCGTATCTGAAAAATTTAGAGACTTCCCAATTAGTAGTGATTTTAAAAATTTATCGCCAATTAGGAATTACCAAATTAGAAAGTGAAAATAGAGCAATTACAGAAGAAATAAGTTCGCGTATTACTCCTGAAGGAATTAAACAATTTCGGGATGGTTTTGTATCCTCAGAAGCCACATATTATGTTCTTTTCAGCCATTACATGAATAATACTCTTGAAAAATTAAAAGATTATGACCTTTTAAATAATATCGTATCAAGAATTTACAGGAATTTGGAACTTCTAGATTTTTCAATAGATACAAATTATGATCTAGTCAGTGAACTCTTTTACTCTTGCGAAAGTTTAAAGCTGTTTAACTGCATAGAAACTAAAGAAATGATAGTTCATCTCACTAAATATTTATTCCCACAAGAAATAGTTGAAACTATTTCAAGTAGTAAAGAAATAATTAGAGCTCAAGCAAAATTCAGGCACCTGAAAGTAAACCGGATTACAGGAGAAACAATTTATTAATTAATTGTACTTTATTTCTTATTTTGTCTAATAAAAACAATTCTTAATTATTTCTTAACTAAAAATGTTAAATTTATCTTAATCATTTTACTAAGATAATAAAAAAAACTACTGATTTTAATGGATTTAAAAGAATTTGAATTAATCTATAAAGAAAATCGAGTCGAGATTAAAAATAAAGATGAAATCAAGAGGAGACTTAGTGAAATTGTCGGAGAATCAAACATTTCGGATGCTGATATTAATTTACTAGCGTACACCAAGGACTCTTCTTTAATTGGCATGAATTGGACAATTCAAGGAAAAATTGCTGGCTTACCAGATTTTATCATTTGGCCAGACACTATTGAACAAATATCAGCAATTTTAAAGTTAGCCAATGAAGAAAAGATTCCTGTAATACCATATGCAGAGGGATCTGGAGTTGTAGGCGGTGCAATCCCCATTTATGGTGGAATTATTATGGATATGAAGAAATTTAATGAAATTCTTGAAATAAACGACAAAGATTTAACAGTAACCGCTCAAGCAGGGATAAATGGCATGAATTTAGAAAGATATCTCAACGCTAAAGGGTATACTACTGGCCATATTCCTCAATCACTTTACACATCTTCTTTGGGCGGATGGATTGCTCATAGAGCAGCTGGTCAATTCTCCACTAAATATGGAAAAATAGAAGATATTGTTTTAGGTATGGAAGTTGTTTTACCTCAAGGTGATATTATAAAATTTAAAACGATAGCCCGAGCATCGACAGGGCCTCAATTAGATAAGTTGTTTATTGGAAATGAAGGGACATTAGGTATTGTTACCAAAGCAACTTTAAAAATATGGCCCTATCCCGAAAAAAGAGCTTTAATTTCATATGCATTTCCTACAATTGAAGATTCTTTCGAAGCTGTAAGAGAAGTATTGAGAGAGCATATCTTTCCTGCCGTGATTAGAATATATGATCAATCAGAAACTAATAGGCATTTTGGAGATGTAGAGAAGGCAAAGAATAAAGTTATGGTTGTATTTGTATGTGAGGGAAATGAAAGGTTAGTCGATTTAGAAGAATCTTTTACTAGGGAAAAATGTGAAAAGAATTCTGGTGTTGATTGCGGAGTAGAACCTGTTGACCACTGGTTTGAGACAAGATTTAGGGTAACAGAGACGTCGTCAATGCCTCCTTATAAAATTGTTTTTGACACAATTGAGATAGCTTCATTATGGGAAAATACTGCAAAAATTTATCATAACGTAGTTGATTCTGTTAGTAAGATAAAAGGTGTATTACTTATTACTGCTCATGTATCACATTTTTATCCAAATGGTGTCGGTATTTATTTTTCATTTGGTGGAGTGCCGCCAAAGGGAAAATCGGATTTTAAATTTTATCAGGAATGTTGGAACGAAACTATAAAAGCAGTGATTGAAGCGGGAGGTTCTATTGCACATCATCATGGGATTGGTATCAACAGATCCCATTGGATGAAAGAAGAGTGGGGTGAAGCTTTAAATTTAATGAAAAAAATTAAAGATATTTTTGATCCAAATCATATCTTAAATCCAGGAAAATTATATACAGATACTTGGAAAGGAGGTGATAACTAAATGTCTGCTTTTGATACACTGAAAAAATATAAATGGATGCTTCCACTCCTTCAAAAAGCGGATCGAGATATAAGATCAATATTGATGAAAAACTTTCGCTTAAAAGATAAAAATTTTTATCCAGAGGGAGAATACAAGGCGGATGTGAAGAACTTAATCAATTGCATGCTCTGTCCGAACATGTGCCGCTTCGATTGATTGAAATTTTAATTTTTGAAATTTTAATTTCATTCCGAAATTGCGGCATTCTTCAAGCGTCCCAAACTGAAACTATGAGT
>CAYZTE010000055.1:0-6980 GCA_964481225.1 uncultured archaeon
AAGAAAATAATTGCCCTGACCAAAAATAAAGGTAACTCCGATATGTGTCCTTATTTGCAATTATTTCCATTCTATATTCCCTAATTTCCTTTTTCTTGCTTAATCTTTAAAAGTTTTTATGATAAAATAGTTTTATGTTACATTTTATCAATTAAGTCATTAAGTTTAGAAATTACTTCTTCTGAACTACTCGTGAATTTAAACACGCCCTCCTCAAGAGTGCCCTCGATGCCATCCGCTACCAATTCATAAACCAAATTTTCGGCCTCTTTATTTGATTTATCTATCGCTTGGGCTAATTTCTCAATTGGTAAACTTTTGTGTAGTTTGATTAATCCATTCACTCGTTTTTTAATCCGCTCTTTATTAGACTCATGGTTGATAGCAATTTTAATTTGTGGTTTGAGTTTCTTTTTTCCAATTTGTTTCTCAATTTTTTTTCCTAAATCTTCTATACCGGAGTCTTTTACAGCCTTTTCTATGCCTTCTCCCATTTTTTCCATTTTATGACCCCATTCTTCCAATTTTGCTATATCACCAATGTTGTTTTTAACAAATTTCATCGATCTTCGAACTAACTCCGAAACCGAAGCACCTAAACCGTCAGCCCAATCCCTCCACTCATCACTCATCTCAGGATCCACCGAAATATTTATTCGCTTTGCTGCTTTTTTTCTTGCTTTTTCCAATTTTTTCTTAATATTTACCCCATAACGACCCTCATGTTCTTTTATTTTTTCTTTTAAATGTTCGAGCTTCTCTCTTGCCTGATAAATTCGCTCCCTCGCATTCTCTCCTAAGTTCTCTAATTCTGCCCTTACATCACCGATTTCTCCTAGCAGGTCTTTTCTTTCCGCCTCAAGATCTTCTAAATCCTCTTTTAAATCTTCCTTTATATCCTCGCTCTCTTCAATCAAATCGCCGATCTCATCCTTAAATTCATCGTGTAAGTCATCTAATTCTTCTATAAGCTCGTCTCGAACGTGTTTTAACTCCCAACTTATCCTCTCGGCTTCTCTCTTATCTTCCTCATCTCTTTCTTTTTCTTCCCTTTCTTTTAAATTCCTTTCTTTTTCATTCGACATGTTCATTCCTCCTTCTTGTTTATTGGTTATTGATAAATTTTGGTTTTTTTGATTTTAATTTTTTAATACTTTATTTAAGGTTTGTTTACTTTCTTGAATTATTTTGATTTAAAAAAAATGTGGTATTTAATAGGGAATGCAGGGGCACACAACACGATGAGCGTCCACCCTGGCCTTGAACACGGTAATATCCTTCTCAAAACCTTGCGAAATTTTCATATTTGTGTTTACCTCCAATTTTTTTTATTTTTTTTTTTATTTTTTTTTAAGTGTGTATTCTTGATCATAAAGTGTGTATTATTATATTTAAATGTTGTGGATCGGTGTGTATATTTTTTCTTAGTAAAAACTTAAATATCAGGAGGAGAGAGGCTCTAATCACAATTCATTCAATTGTGTATTGGTGTGTATTAAACATTGTGTGTATTGCTTGGAAAAAAAATAAATAGTTTATAAGAAGTATCTCATGATGTGATCTTACCAGAATTATCAGAAGAAGGACTTAAATCTACTATAGATTTCCGAACAGAGGTTATTCCAATGGGCAAGAGTTTTGAAATTTCATATCGAAGATTATTAACAAAAGATTCATGATGTTTATTTAGATAGGTAATACATAGTAGAAATGAGATTCCAAAATAAAAGAAAATTGTAATAAAGAGTAAAAATTTTGTCATTAATATTGCGAGAGTTGAATCATCCAATTTAAAAATGTCAGAGATAATTGGAATTCCAGTAGTGGGATTTATTGAAATGCTGAATTCAGAGAATTTAAGCAATAGACTATGAGCAGAAACAAGACCAGCAACACCAATAAATTTTCCTAAATAACTTTTTTTAATTTCTTTTTCAAGAAAATTAATAATATTCATATTATCAATACTCCGAATTTTGAGATTTTCAACAGTCCAAATTAATGGGATTAACCAGAAGAGCATTACCGGTCCTAAACTTAATAAACCACCTCCGATATAAATTATAAGTGTTAATCGATATTCATCTGCAAAAAATTCCCATCCTATTAGACTTACCATAATATAAGCAATTGTAAAGCTAAATCCAATAGATGTAAATACAAAATAAAATATTTTTTTTTTAAAAAGTATCCATATTTTATTTAAATCAAGATCTTCGACCTCTGCCTCAATAAAGTATTCATTTTCTTGATTGAATTTTCAACCAATTAATTTAGAATACCATGAAGTTGATTTTTTATTATTATACCTCTCAATATTCTTTAATAATATCCTTCGCGTTAGTTTATGGCCAAAATTTGCCCATAATTTTCTATAAATAAACCAAGGTAAGAAAAAAATGGCCAATATATACATTGCTAAAATTAATAAATTCATAACCCAATACGGCATTTCAATAAAACCAAAGATATAAGTATTAAAATGTACGGTCTCTTCCCCAGGATTAATAACTTGTGAGATTATAGGTATTATGAATTAGAGAATCGGACTTAATAATAATAGAGTTATCAATCTCATTTTTATTTTCTTAAGAGGAATGATATGATAAATTGTACTCTCATTTTTTATTTTACTTCCTGAAATAAAATCAGAATTACTTTCCATTTAATCATTACCTTCCATTGTAGTTGCTACTCAATTTGGACAATTTTCTTTTGCCATGATAAAAAGTCCAATTTCGAATAATTTTCAGCTAGTATCAGTAAATATAATTTAGAATTTAAACATTTTTGTATAATTCATAGAATTTTACATTATTCGAGTCAGATTTCTATGATAATTCTGGAAATATAAGAGAAACCATTTCCCGATTTTTGAAAAAAAAAAGTTTCAAAAAAGAATAAAGTTAAAGATCTATAAAAGAAATGAAATATTTATATTGAAAACAATAATAAAGTAAAATATCATGACTTCATATTGCATGAATTGCGGTCGGGAGATAGAGGAATCATGGACTGCATGTCCTGATTGCGGTAAAATATTGAAGGAAACACGCGTTCCCCAAGCCCAACCGACAATACAACCTTCACCACGACCTTATCAGGTACAGCCTTATCAACGAGCATTTAGAGCAGGAGAAGGCTCTGGTTTTGGAGTAGTATCGTTGATTTGCGGAATAATAGGTCTTCTCGGTACTCTTGCTTACGGTCCTGTTCTTGGCAACCTTCCTGTTTTAAGATTTTTAGCAGTAATATTTGGCTCAATAGGAATAAAAAGAGATGATAATACATCCATGGCAGTAATAGGATTAATCTTAGGAATAATAGGTCTTGCTCTCTTTGCTGTGTCGTATATCTTTGGAAGGTACTTTTGGGAAAGGCTGTGGTGATTAAGGAAGAATACAATTAGAGTTAATCGTGTATTGGATTAACATTTGAATCCTTAGTTAAGTACTTATTTATATATTTTTGTAAATATCATAAATTTTGATAATTAAGTGCTTAAGATATCCATGGAGTGGCATTATATGTGGGATGCTTTATCCATAGTGGATTGCACGAGTAATTACAATTTAAGCACTTAATCAACGTTTTTGATGTAGCTTTTTGCGCGTAATATAAGAAGACCAAAAAAGATATATTTTTTAATTTCATTTTTAAACACAATCATTAGAAATATCATAATTCTAGATGATAAATTAACATGGCAAAATTCTGTACTGCGTGTGGGAAACCCGTGCAACCTGATTGGAATGCATGTACCTATTGCGGACATCGCATTTATCATGAGCTGAAACAGATCTCTCAAATATCAGCTGTACAGAAGCCGAGTGTCAAAACTCGTAAACTTATAGAAGCTGCAGTCGAAACTCCATCAGAACAAGTAAGTCCTTTCAAAATGGAAGGAGTAAGGAGAAAAAGGTTAAAAAGATCTCAAATAACAGCAATTATCATTGGCGTAAATGTAATACTTGCTGCAATTATCATACCACTTGTAAGCATTGCAGTATATAACTATAATCATCCAGAAAGACGAGTTCAATTTTACATAAATAACGGAATGACCTCCACATCCTATACCGTTAAAACTTCACGTTCCACGTTAAATTCTTACGTTTATAAACCTCATCCTTTACATGTTCACTGGGATCCAAATTATACAGCCTCAATAATTGAGTCCTACTGTACTCCTGATGAAGAAGAGATCATACAAATTGCACGAGATATTAGTTTAAAATGTATTGATTCAAACGATTCTGAAGAAGTCATAAATGCCCTCTTAAGTTTTACCCAAGCGATAGGCTATAAATCTGATAATATAGATTTAGCGAAATATCCATTGGAAACTATATTCCGGCAAGGAGACTGTGAAGATCTTTCCGTATTGTTTGGCTCATTAGTAGTCACATTAGGATATAATGCAATTATTGTTATTCTTGATGTCTATGACGAGACTAGAAGGCAATGGTTTGGTCATGCGGGTGTCGGCGTGAATTTAAGTTTTACACCAACGGCTCACTTGAGTTATCCTCCCAGTCATTCTTTTAATATAGATAGCTATGAATACTGGATTTGTGAAACCACCGCCCAAGGTTGGATGATAGGACAATTGCCTACCTCTGATCTTGCTTATTATTTAATGGAAGGGTACGCATTCATCAATTGAATTAATTTATATGATTAAAATTTGAAGATGGAATTTTTCTTAACATATTAAGTTGCGTGCTTAAAATATCATCTTTTTCAACCTAGAGAGGCACTAAAATTTAAAATGTCGAAAGAAATGGATCTTTGCAATAAGTTTATAAAATACTTTTAAAAAATCCTATAATTTTATTTAGAGCTTTATTTGGAATCGCTCCATGGATTCCCTTAATCATTGTTATAGGCAAATTATATTGTTCAGATACTATTTTTCCTAAGCTTTCACCTTGATCTTCTGCTCCAAATAGTATTATCTTTTCTTTAATGGAATCAAGAAAATCTACATCAATCTTTTCTTTAAAGAATGGATCAATGAGCACGATGCCTCTAGTGCGATTCAATATATCTGTATTCAATCTTAGAAATTCAACCGTAAAATATGCTCCCAATGAAAACCCTATAAAACCCAATTTTGAATTTATATTCCCAAGATTAAGTGCGAACTGAAGTTGGGAAAGATATTGAGTACCATCGGAATCAGGTTTAAAAAGATGAGGATTAATTGCAATGATGCCCCAATTCTCCTTTCTAAAGGCTTGAAAATAGGCCATCATGCTTGAATCGTTGATTTGATTTTTTTTCAACAAGGTGTTAGACCAAACTCCAACTTTTTCGGGATATCCAAGTGCTATTATACACGTGAATTCTTTTTTTGTTAACTCTGGAGTTATGAGGAAGTAATGCTTTTTTTTATCTTTTTCACTAAAAACATCTAGTTTTTCAGCTAATTCTAATTCCAGTAAATTATCGATGATATTATCTATAATACTGTCAATTTTTTTCATATAATTACTAATTTATGCAAATTATAAAATATGTTTTATTATTAAGCTATTAAATGGACCAAGGAAATGATTTATCATACTTTTCATTATCCCAAGAATCAGTCACAGGAAAATTGGTGCGGTATCCTGCCTTATAATTTTTTTTATAATACGTTTTCACATGTCGCCCCCACATAATTTTATCGAAGTCAACTCTAGTTAGTCTTTGAGATTTAACATTTTCACCATACTTTTTTGTACTCAATTCAATGCTACATTGCCAAAAATGTACATTATCTTTAAGGAACGATGATTTTTCACCTCGATCTTCCTCAATCCACGAAACAAAACAAATATCATCTTTGCCTTCCATGCAATTTGTTAAGTAGTTTAATCTAGATTCAAAACCACCCTCACTCGAAGCCCAATAACCACCCCAATAGCTTGTAAGCACTATTATTATACGCCCTTTTAATTCTCTCAATGTAGGCCATTTAAAGTTATCATTTCTAAAATCCTTATATGTGTACACTTTATTTGGAGAAAATGAATTTATAATGATTTCATTTAGTTTTTTAATTCCATAAAGCTCATCTGGCTGGTTATTTGAATCCACAATGCTATCCTTTAACTCTATAAAGAGGGTTATGGGCACATGTTCATTATTTTGCTCATTAGACCATTTATTTAAAATTTTTAGCCAATTTGCAAACAAGAAATTATTTGGATTTCCATCGATATTAAGTGCTACATCAAAATTGTTTTTTAAGTGGTAAACTTCGAAATCTCCTATTTCTTGTATTTTATCGTCATGTATGTCATATTCAAGAGCCCTCACGCCCGCATTGAGCTGCTGTCTAATAGATTTTTCGTAAGAATTATGACTGGTTTTAAAAAAAGCCTCATTATAAGGAATGTCCCATCTTAATTCATTAAATTTCATTGTTTGAACTTAATCTGTACTAATTTAATAATTGTATACCAGATTATTTTTTTATAAATTGATCTGGTGGATATTTTTTCATTTTCAAATAATCTCGAAAGATATATAATACTAATACCAATAGAATTATCAGCAAAATGAGTAAGCTTGATTCTAAAGGAATCGATGAATAATATTGGTTTGTCCAAATTAATAATAACGTAGTAAAAAGCACAGTCATGGACCCAATTGATGTGTATAATAATGCTTTAGAATAAATTTTTCCTTGAGATTTTAAATTGTAATGATGACTTTGTTCAAATATATTTCCTCTGCTGGTATTATTAATAATTTCATTTATAAAACATTTTTTAAAATGATTTTGATAAGATAAGATTAATAATATAAAAATTATCTTAGATCGAGAGATTCTTAAGTTATGGCATTTTCTTAAAAGAATTGAGTGAGTAATATTACATTCCTTAATTTTGATATTATTACAATTAGATAATTGTAATTGATTGAAGGTACATTTTTCTATTGTTAGATTTTGGCATTTTTTCAATTTTAATAAATTGAAACTGCTGTTT
>CAYZTE010000055.1:7080-11465 GCA_964481225.1 uncultured archaeon
TTCTATTGTTAGATTTTGGCATTTTTTCAATTTTAATAAATTGAAACTGCTGTTTTTAAGGTGAATATGCAAAGAAGATTTCATGATTTTTAAATCTAAAGGAAGTTTTTCTGATTGGCTAATAATTAGGGGCTTTTCAAAAGTTCCTGGACTTTCGTTAATTATAATATCCTTCAATGTTAAACGCTTCTTAGATGCCCCTTTCGTTAAATCCTCAATTTTCATAAAATTTGTCCTATAAAATGTTATTTCTTTTAATTATATCTTCAGAAAAACTGTAATTCTAAGAAAGAAATGTGATTATAAAATCCACTAATAAAAAAACAGGATCATAATAAAATTTTTTTTATATATCCAAGATATATACTAATTAAATAAATTAAGGAAAAGGAATCATGAATGACTCTGAATTAATTCAGCCAAGAAAGAATATTATTAGAAATCTTTTGATTACCATAGCCATTGCAGCCACTATTACAGGAATAGTTATAGCTATAATTGTCATCACTATAAATACCAGAACTGATGATGGAGGGGGTGGAGGATGACCCTGTTATGTTATAGAAGATGCTCAAATGATGGAATTATGCAATGAGTCTATCGATAGCCTTAATCCAAGTGATAATAATCGAGAAATAGATGAAATTGAAGTAAATACCAAATTGGATGATTCTTACAAGAAAATTGTAGTTGTAAGAAGACAAACCTTGCGATGGTTATGGTATTTTTTATAAAACATAATGTAAAATTTTAATATTAAGAATAGTTTAGAAGTTCCTATGTTAGATGTAAAATTATTAGTGAATGATAAAAAAATTCCATTGAAAGATATAATGCAATCAATTTTAGCGAATATTGTTGATGGATTTGTATCCGCGTTAAACTTTGTACCTGAAGATAAAAAAACAATTAAAGTAGAAATTAACTTGTGAATGTTGTTTTTCTTTAATGAATGATCAATGGATAACCTTTGAAAATGAGTTTAAAGTTCTCCATGTTTTTTCCTAATTAAGATAACAATTTAAAAAGAATGAAATTAGAACCTGAATGTGTTGGATGCCTTTTTAATCAATTGCTAAAAGCATTTGAATTGCTTAGACCTAATATTTCTCGTGAGGTCATATTAAAAGCTCAAAAGAAGCTAATGAAATACCTCCTAAATTTAGACGTTAAAAAAAATGCCGCCCCTATCGTTGGAAAGAGATTATATAATTTAGTAGCAGATTTTTTAGGTGAACGTGATCCTTATCGTCTTCTAAAAGAAGAATTTAATCGTCTTGCGTTAAAACATTATGATGAAGTAAATAAGTTAATTGAAAGCTCAGAAGATCCATTATTTAAAGCCATCATTGTTGCAGCGCTTGGAAATACCATTGATTTTGCAAGTCAACATGAAATAGATTTTATTTCTGATCTTAAGAATTTTACAAGAGAGAAATTAGTTATAAATGATTTTACTAAATTTAAAGAATCACTTGAAAACACTGATCATCTCTTAATAATCGGAGATAACGCAGGGGAAATAGTATTTGATAAATTGTTGGTCTTAACAATCAAAAGAAAATACCCTGATTTAGAGATTGTTTATTCCGTGAGGAGCGCTCCAATTATAAATGATGCTACAATTGAAGATGCTAAATTCATTGGTCTAACTGATATAGTTCACGTTATAGAATCAAGTTCTACACCAGGAATTGATATAACTACTTCCTATAAAGAATTTAAAGAACATTTCTATCAAGATGGAGGAGTTATTTTATCAAAAGGGCAGGGTAATTTTGAGAGCCTGCATGGAATGGAAATTCCAGGAAAGGATGTTTATTATTTATTGAAAGTCAAATGCAATTTAATGGAGCGCATTTTTGAGGCTAAGATTGGAGATTTAATATTTAAAAAGAAAACTAAAGATTTCTGAACTTTCTTATTCGGTTTTTAGAAAAAATGTACTTGATTATGCTGAATTAGTTCTTAATTTCTTAATTGCTTCGGTAAAGAATCCAAAATCACCAATCTCGGGATCCTTTTGAGATTCTTTAATCATCTTAAAATATTCTTCAATTTGTTTTGTTAAATTATTTTTGAATGATTCAAATTGACTAACATCAATACATTCACGATTAATTTCAGCTCGATACAATGTATAAAACATATCCAGTGATTTTTCAGCTTGTTCTCTTATATCGTGTCTTACAAACTCCTTGTCAAGAATTGCAACGAAGATTAAGTTGTACTTATAAACAATAATCATTTCTACATCAAGACCTTTTATGTTAATCTCTTCGATTTCTCCTAAATTATCTCCAAATAACCGTAATGCTCCGACAAAAGAAGATAATAAAACAGGATTAATCTTTGAATCTAAAATAAGGTCAAGTAAATACTCTCCAGATTCTTTGCAAATCACAATTCCCTTAAGTAACTTGTAATCCTCAGAATTAATATTAATCCCTGTTATTATACCTTTATACTCTATATTATTAAAGTAAATCTTCTCTAATAAAATCTTTTGAATTTGTTTTTTAAAATTGTAGTAATATCTGGGAAATAGGCTGATTAAAGGAGTATTCTTTTATTATTACATCTAGTTTGATTTTAACAATTATCCTATTTCTCTAAGAGTTCTCTTATTTTTTTGACTGTATCTTTAAAGGCTTTTGCTGATTTGCTCTCGGAATATTTCAATACAAAAGGTAATCCACTGTCACTTTGTTGTCCAACCTCAGTCTCAAAGGGTATTTTGCCTAATAATTGAATGTTGAAATCATTGGCAGCTTTTTCTGCGCCACCAGGAGGGTATAAATCAATGTATTCTCCACAATGCGGACAATTAAAACCTGACATGTTTTCAATTATGCCAAGAACCTTTCTCTCCATTACTGATGCCATTTTTATTGTCTTTCGTGCATCCATTAAAGCAACTTCTTGTGGAGTGGTTACAACGACTACATTCTCATCTGGAATTAATTGTAATATATCTAAGGTTTCATCAGAGGTCCCTGGAGGTAAATCACATATTAAATAATCTAATTCGCCCCAAACGGCATCTCCAAGAAACTGTCTAATAGCACTAATCTTCATTGGTCCTCTCCAAATTACTGGATCATCAGGCGTGAGTGTTAAGAATGCCATACTCATGACTTTGAGATTTAAGGGTCCATTAATGGGAAAAAATTTCTTAGCTTCAACATCAACTTTAGGTTTCAATTCAGGATCAACTCCTAACATCTTAAGAACATTTGGTCCAGTTATATCCACATCAAGTATTCCTACCCTTAACCCTACACTAGCTAAACTAATAGCGAGATTAATAGCCACAGTTGTTTTACCAACTCCACCCTTTCCAGAAATTATAACGATCTTATGCTTAATTTTTTCCATATTTTTCTTGATGTTTTTTGTTCTTTCATTCAACATCATTTCTTTAAGATCTATATCTGGAATCTGTTCTTCTGGCATGTGTTTGAATCACGTTTTTTAAGTCTTTAATAATTTCTGATAATTCTTAATTAATATAAGAAACTGATAGTTTGTTTTATTTCTATCGTTAATAATTCATGAAGATTTCATCATATTCATTTATAATTCAATTCTTAATTTGAAAAATTTATATCCTATAAACTAAAGAAATTAATAAATTTCTTAATATTATTCAATACTGAAAAGAGAAGGAAAAATTAAATTTCAAGGTGTTCTCGAATTCCAGTAAGTAATTTCATGGAACTCTACAAATTTTTACCTAAAACTAATTGCAAGAAATGTGGAAAGCCAACTTGCATGGCTTTTGCTTTAGATTTGCTGCAAGGTAAGGTAAAGATTGATGATTGCACGCCACTATTAGAACCTAAATATAAGAAGAATTATGATACTTTAAAGGAACTGCTAGGTTCTGAAGAAGGCAAGGAAAAAGAGCTAAAAATAGATGTCGATAGCGATCTGTGTGACGGATGTGGTATTTGTGTGACTGTTTGTCCTGTAAATGCTAGATATTGCCCGCCTACTTTAAGTGGGAAGGCACCTGATTATCCTCCTGAAAAACATCAACTATTTCAAGTTAAGGGAGGTAAATGTGAATTATTGAATTTAAAGCATTGTAGGAGAATTGAAGCAGAAGGTAGAGAACGGGAGTGCCGTGTATGTGAAACTTATTGTCCTCGCGATGCTGTAAAAATTGATTATGTATGATCATAATAATTGGAATATCCAAAATATTATAGTGTGATCAATATGGTTAGTGAACGCGTTACGTGTACTGGATGTTCACTTCTTTGCGATGATATCATTGTTAGAAGCGATGGCTTATATATAGATGAAGTAATAGGAGCATGCCTGAAAGGGAAAGAGAGGTTTGATCAAGTAACAAGCAAAAATCGAATATTAAATCCATT
>CAYZTE010000055.1:11565-13248 GCA_964481225.1 uncultured archaeon
CTTACTACAATTGGAGAAGTTATCAATAAAGCAGACTTATTAATAGTCTGGGGTGCAAATGCAGCCGAATCAATACCTCGATTATTAAATAAAGCTCTTTTTTCACGTGGCAAATTTCGAATGACTGGACGAGAAATTAAAACTCTCGTTGTGATAGATCCAGTTAAAACAGCATCCTTTGGTGTAATGGGCGTGCGAGATATTGCCCTACAAATCAGACCAGGTAAAGATATTGATTTAATTCGTGTTTTAAAGGAAGAATGTTGTGTAGCAGACAGCATTCCAACTGAAGGTGTTGCTGGAATAGATAATGACGATCTTAAAAGGTTATTGCTTCATCTAACTGGAGCTGAAAATGGGGTAATTTTTGTTGGGCAAGGACTTTTAAGACCCCAAGCCGGTGCAAGTGTCATTCAAGAATTACTTGAGTTAGTACAATTAATAAACGTGAAGCAACAAAAAGGTCGAATTTCAGTCATTACACTTGGAGGGCATTATAACATGGTCGGATTTGATCAAGTAGCCCTATCTATTTGTGGGAAAAACCACAGCATACAATTTACAAACAATCAATTAATAGAAACATCTGATACCATCGTATCCAAAATCGAGAAAGAAGATTTTGACTGCTCAATAATCGTTGGGACCGACCCCGTTTCACATTTACCATGGAAATTAAGCAAGAAATTAATGGTAAAACCACTAATTCTAATCGATAATAAGAAATCGGCAACGTTCCAAGTTGCAAATATTATATTACCAACAACAATAACGGGTATAGAAAGTGAGGGGCTGGTATATCGATTAGATAATGTTCCATTAGAATTACAGAAAATAGTAAATCCACCAAGTAATATTCCCTCTGATGAAGAATTGTTAGGAATGTTAATCGAAAGATTAAAGACTACATGAAAGAGGAATGGAATTATGGAAATGTTAGTAAACACAGTAAGAATGGTCGATCATAATCAAGTGAAAGAGCATTCCTTCGGAGATGATACCTCCTTAAAAGAAAATTTGGCGATTGGAATCATCAATCCAGAAAATTTTAAAAACCTTAATTTAACCCCGAGTTTAAATTTGAAATTATCCAATGAATATGGTCAAGTAATTATAAAAGTTAAACAAGATGAAGATGTTCCTAATGGTATAATTTTAATGCCAGTTTCAATATGGGCAAATCAAATTACTGGCGTTGAGAATGAAGAATTACTCTTTAAAAATATCAAAGTGGACGTGGAGGTAACGAGAGAATCAGTTCTAGATATTGCAGATATATTAAAATCTATTAAAAATCGATAAAATAGTAGTCTTTTCGAAATGGAGAAATTAATCATAAAAAATGGTTTAGTATTCGACCCTATCAACAAGATCGAGGGAGAAAAAAAAGATATCTTAATTGAATCTGGAAAAATTGTAGATAAGTTCACCAGGACTACTGATATTAAGGAAATAGATGCAAGTGGAAAAACTGTCATTCCTTCAGCTATAGATATTCACACTCACATTGCTTCTCAACAAGTTAATTGGGCAAGACTACTAGGCACAAACAATAATGAATTTAAAGAAGTCTGGCAAGGATTAACATTAAAAAGAGTTGCTAATAATTACATTTCAAATGGGTATACATTCATTCTTGAAGCCAATGTTTTCCCTTCATTAGCAAGACAAGCAATCTTTAAC
>CAYZTE010000056.1:0-13145 GCA_964481225.1 uncultured archaeon
TACTCTTTTATATAGTTAAATAAGAGGAATTTCTCTTTACCCTCAATATCGGATTTATATTTAAGGAGAACTATTAAAAATTAGTGAAAAAATATACTTGATAACCTACTTAAAAAATAAAATAATTAAGCTTATAATATTAAAAATTAATGATTAAAAATTGTTTAATTCTTTTATAAATAGTGCTTGATAATTTGTCTAAAATAGTTGAAATCTCAAAACGTAAGGAGGAACGAAAGAAACAATTAGAAACAGCTTTAGAATCATTAAGAATTCAATTAATAAATCTTGGAGCCAAAAAAATCATCCTATTTGGATCTTTAAATGAAAATGAAATAGATGTAAATAGTGATCTCGATTTATTTGTTCTAATGCCTTCTAGTAAAACTGGTAAAGAGTGGATAAGTTATATTTACGAGAACTTAGAAAGGGATGTTGCTTCAGATATCATAGTCTATAATGAAGATGAGTTTCATGAACAATTACCGAATAATTCATTCTTAAGAGAAATAAAGAAGAATGGTAAGATTTTGTATGAAGCGTGATTATAAACAAGAAGCAATTCGATGGTTTACTCAAGCCAAAGATGAATTTAATGATGCAGATGATTTAAGAAAAATGCAAAAATTCTATCTAGCACTATTTCACTTTCAACAAGCTGCAGAAAAAGCATTAAAAGCTTATTTATATCAAAGGTTAAAATCAAGAGAAGTATTTTTTTCTCATTCGATTGCGGACTTATCGAAAATGGTAATTGAAATTGATTCTGATTTTAAAAACATTAAACCTGCTAAAAAGCTTGATCAATATTACATTCCAACTCGCTATCCGAATAGTTTGCCTGGAGGGATTCCTTCACGTTTTTATGATGATCCAAAAGAAGCAGAAAATGCCATGCTTCATGCTAAAAGCATCATTGATTTAGTAGAAAAAAAATTAATTAAAGAATAAAGTCTCACCAAATCAGTTATCAAGTTTTTACAATATCTCTATTTTAATAAACATCTAAGCAAGATAGGGTTTAATCACAACTTTGATAAAAGGGATATATGAGAGCATTTGAAGTACTTCGATTGCAGTATATACTGCCTTTAATGAACCCAACGGTTCATTTATTTCTTTTAATGCTTTATTAGAAATATTACTATAAAAACTCCTAATATTACAAAAAAAATGAACCAAAAGTTCATGAAATTAGATAAATTGATAAACCATTTAAATTATCCTAATCCACTTTTAAAGATATAAGCATTTAAATACCTACTTTCTATAATCTTTACCTCAAGATTAAACCCTTTTGTAAAATCTCTTGGATTAACTGGATCAGGGTGATGAATATGCCTTTTTCTTATTAAGTTAACACCTTCTTCTGTTAATTCTATAATAATTAAAGCTCCATTAGGTTTCATGACACGTAGTATTTCATTTACCGCGCGGGCTTTATTATCAATATGATGGAGTGAAGTGTAAAGAAACACGGCATCAAAAGAAGCATCTTCAAAGGGCAAGTTTTCAGCATAGAACGGTTTGAAAGTAATTTTATCCTCAACATTCGCTTTTTTAGCTCTTGATCTCCAGTCCGCCCATTTCGCTCCCTCAGGTTCACCAGTAATAACTTTAAAACCATGAAGGGCAAGTGTGATTGCCATGTGACCCCACCCAGTGCCAACATCCAAGATCCCTGATTCTTTTGCCAAATTAAGTTTAGCTACAACAGAACTTAAAAAATCAGCATCTCGACTAAATTTTTCGCCTAAAATCTCTTTTATTTGTGAAAAATTCATTTTTTTATCCAATTAAATAATTCTGATTAAAATGTAAATAAAATAGTTTAAATAATTAATCCTTAGTGCCTGGTTGAAAATCTAAGGAAATCGAATTTATACAATAGTGACAGCCCGTAGGATTTGGACCATCCTCTATGAATTGTTTTTTAATATTTCTTCTAAGAATTTAGACACAGGATAAGCTGGATAAGCTTTAACTTCCGTGTAGTGTAAATATTTATCAAAATACTTTTCTAATTCCATTTTAAATTCATTGTCATCATGAGCAATTATTATACTAAATGGATAGTTCAACAATTTTCCTTTCTTATTGAAAATTAAGAACTGATAAGAAAAAGTTGGAATTGTCTCATATAAATGAGGTATTTTTATTGAGACATGAATTCTATAGCCATTCATATTAAAGTCTTCCATTTCCGAACTCACAGAGCTATATAATTTCAGTTAGTTTTTCATGTATCTAGTTCATAATATGACATTTAAATAGGTCTGGTTTCTTTTTGAAGTATTAATTTCCGTTTAAATTCATATCGTGGAAAATTTTCCCTGACTTCAGTACTTCAGACCCTCAATTGCTTCAGTACTTGTATTGAATCGGTAAGCTATACTCTTTTGGAAGAACAAACTAAAGATTATTCTTATTTTCTATCATAATGCGTTTTTATTTGCTTTTTTATGAATGAAATGCATCTCGTAAAGTTATGATTCAATTATTATATCTCTCATCTGTATTTGATAGGAGCGAATTTAGAATTTATAATCAAAAACTTTTTTAATTAAAATATGTAGATTTAATATAAGAAATCGTTTGATCGTTTCCATGAAGTACAAAATAAATATAATTAAACTTGTCTATCTCGTCATTTTTCTAAGCTTCTTTATCATATTTTTACCATTTAAAGAAGGTAGGTCGATAGAAAATGAAGATATATTCTTAGATATAGATGTCGATTTTGAATTACTCGAATATTCTGTTAAACGAGGGTATTTACAAGATAGCGATTCAATCTATATTGATTTACCTACGGAAAGTTGGAAAATTAAAGATATTGAATTAAACTTTACTAACATTGATTTTGCAACTGATATAAAAACTATAGAAGATAATATAAGCCATAATACTTATAAAAGAGTGTATAATAAAAATCCTGCCCAATATCTGTTTGGTCAAGCAGTACAAGTTAAAATTCTTGACCCATCTACTATATATGGAGTATATACTTATGGATATAATTATTTAGCACATCCAGGTACGCCTCAAATTCAAATTAGAGGATATAATACTACAAATAATACACCCAATTCATCAATTCTTGCATCAGTAAATTTAAATATTACAGAGTCACCCAGTTGGCATCTTCAAAATTTTAGTTCTCCTATTTTTCTGGGTGCTGGTAATTACTTTTTAGTATTAGATGGGATTTCTATACCCGCATATGCGACGAATGATGCAGGATTTTACTGGGCGTATAATTCTATTAATACTTATAATCCCGATTTATTTATATCTGAATTTATTGATCAATGGTCTATTGGATCTTCAGGTTCCCCATTTCTCTATAAATTAATTCAAAAAGTAAATGTATCTATCTATCCGGAAGAAATCAACATGACCGCTCAATTTAATGGAAATTCTTATAGCGTATCAAATGGAAATACTCGAGGTAAAGGCTACTTAAAAAAAAATAATATAAATTTCCACGGAAATAAAAAGCAAGTGGATATTAAAGTTAAAAATAATAAGAGTGAAACCTTAAAGTTCAATGTTACGTATGATTTTAACATCTTTAATGATTTTAATGCCACAGGCTCTGTAAATATTAAATATAATAATAGCAATGAGTGGATTATTAATCCCGCAATCATAAGACACACAGATAATCATACAGTTAAATTTAATTACCCTAATAGTTGGTCTAACTTAAAGGTCTTTAAAAATCAACAAGATATCACATCAGATATCCTAAATAATCCTATCAACAATTTTATTATTATTCCTAATAATTCTATTGAAAATAATGTGGAATGGGAAATAACTGCAAATTCTCCAAATATTGGTATAGCTATAAACGCACCAAAAATCGAATTTAATGCAGGCCAAGAGCTGAGGTTTTCATTAGGCTCTAACCCGTTACCTGGTAATTATATATTTAAATTGTTTGACCCATTGGATTTAGAAATATACCAATTTGAAAAAGAAATACCCTTGGATAATAACACTTTTAGTTATAAAATTCCGAAGAATGCGATTGCAGGAGATTATGTCGCATATATTTTTTGGAATAATGCAACTGACGCAGGAGTTCAATCTCAAGTATTTTCAATATTGAATAATAATATTCAAACTTCCCCTATGGATTTATCATTATTTTTAACTATAGGCTTGATTATTGTCGGCGGTGTTGTTATTGGTTTCTCTGGTTATATTACTGTCAAGAAAATTGAATCAAAACATCGAGATAAAATGAAATTATTCCTTGAAAAATGTAATGATGTCTTGAATTTGCAATATATAATTGTACTTGATCCTAAAACCGGAATTGATTTGTATGCTCAATCATTTGAAAAGAAAGAGATAGAACCAACTTTAATAGCAGGATTTCTGCAAGCAATTCATAATTTTGGAGTTGAAGTAATCGAAGGAGCTAAACAATCAAAAACTATCAAAGTGGAATATAAAGATTCCATAGTTATAATGTCTGACTTTGTTAATGTACGATTAATAACTATAATGAAAAGTAATCCCTCTAAAAATTTTCTATACTCCATTGAGTCACTTGCCTACCATATCTATAAATATTACAGTAAACTAATTGATAACTTTAAAGGTATTCTTGAACCTTTCCGGGGCATAAAAAGATTAGTAGAAAGCGATCTTAATGTTTCCTTTCGTTATCCACTTACGGTTTCAGTTTATAAAAATATAAAATTAAGCCAAAATGAAAAAGAAATGATCAAAAAAGCTTTAAACTTCATGAAAGAAAACGATTTCAAGTACTTCTATACTGTTTATCTCCTTCCAGATAACACGTGTAAACCAAAAGATTACGAGACTATACTCCAATTAATAAAAAAAGGGATTTTTCGTCCAATAGAACTAAATAATGATTAATAAATCAAATGATCTTCTGTTTTTCTTACTTTTTCTCAATACATCATCAATTGATTCGATTAAAATTCATGGAAGATCTTGCTTTTGAAAAATTAAAGTCGACAGAACAAGGAAAACAATAGTTATACCTGATAGAATTAATACAATGGGAATGGTAGTCAGATTTAGAGGAGTTATGGATATATCGGTTACACCAAAATATACGGAGCTACTCAATTGTGCAAAAAATCCACCAGTATTTGAAATCCAAGCGTTCCCCAATTGTTCGTAGTAATAATTAAGAGAGAATAGCAACGGCCACTCATGTTTCGTCAATATGGGGACAAAGCTGATAAGCGAAGGGAGTAGCAATATAATCATGATAGGAATGAAATATGCAAGCCCAGTTTTCTTAAATACGCTTGAGCAGAAAACAACAATGGCAGTCAATGGAATAAGTGCTGCAAGACCGATAAGAAAAATATAGCCTCCTAATGATAAAATATCTGTAATGTAAATAGGCTCAACAAAAAAAATGCATGCGATCACGAATGAAACAGAAGTAGCAATCAATGTGATAACGACAATTAATAAAAAGGCGAATATTTTTCCCCAAAGAAATTCCCAACGTCTAACAGGTTTGCTAAAAAACCAGGACAATGAACCATTTTTCTTCGCATCAGCCACAGCACCAGCACCAACACTAATACTGAAGGCCAACCCAAAATAAGATATGAAAAGAGTAAAGAATATGTAAATTAAATCTCTCATCCCATCAATTGAAATAGAATCTGTCTCCTGGCTTATTACTCTTAAGACAAAGAAAAGTATTATCCCAGGAGCAGCTGCAATCGCAGCAAGAATGAGAATTTTTTTCTTGCTATCAGCTAATTCTTTTTTGAAAATTGTGCCAATTGAACTAAAATAGCCACGGTTTTGCTTTTGTCTTAGTGAAATAATGGCTAATGTAACAGTTCCAATAATAACAGCAATAACTATAAAGAAAGGGATCCATTGAAATGTTGGATATTCGATCATTTCTATAATCATTGATGAGGTATATTGATTACCCCTACTGTCAATGGAAACAATTGTTATATTGTGGAGGCCAGGATTGAATATTTCAATCTCATAACTACCAGAATATTGGTTATAAAGACCAGAGCCGTTGATTTCTGCTTGAAATTGATTGTCTAAGAATATTTGGAATGTAATGTTAAGAAAACCATCAATAATAGGGCTATCCCAGCCTATCCAGGTGAGAGTAATAATCCGCTCTGATGTGGAAAAACCGATACTGATGTTAAAAAAGCTAAATCTAACCGGACCAGTAATAACATTTGATGGATTCACTAGATCGGTTAACGAGAGGATATTTGAATTGCTTATGTAGGTACGTGAGGAAGGCATTCCATTCAACACTACTGATGCAATTTGAGAATTAACAATTTCGATACTTCCAGCAACTCCAAATTCATTGAGTTGGTCGATGGAACTATTATAAATATAAAGGTTCGCTGAATCGAATTTCCAAACTTTAGTAAAAATAGTATGGCTATCATATAATCTCATGATTGTGGTGTCTCGGCATTCAATAGTCCCCTCAATTGTTGAATTAGATATAAAAAGAGTTGAAAGATCGGAAATGACTAAATTATTTGTAATACTAGAATTTTGAAGCACATTCAGATTACCCGTATTGAACATGTAGATACTGCCTTGAACAGTAGAATTGATAATACTAACATTAGAGGTAAATATTATGATAATGTCTTCCATGATCGTTTGATTTTCGATTACAACATTTTCATTTTCATAAGTTATACTGTTGCGAAGTGGATAAGAAGGATCTCGTGAAAAAGATTCTGGTAACTTTTTTGATAAGGTGCTACATTGGATGATGAAGCAAATGATAATGAGCACGCTGAAGAATAATATAGGAGTTTTAAATTTTTTTAACTTCTGAATCATTTTAACCATTCCTTTATCCCCCCTCACCTTGTTCAGATTTTAATGCTTCTAAAAAGATTTGTTCAATATCTAATCCAGAAGATCTAAATTCCTTAATAGCTATATCATTTTTAAGAGAAATATTCGCAATTATCTGCCAAACCTCGTTTACATTTTCAGTATTCACTATAAGCGAATCAAATTCTTCGGTGATCTCTGATACAATAGGAGCAAGGGCTTCCCGAAACAATTCATGGTTTGGATTAATGATAATAGCTTTGGTTTTCAATTTTTTATTCAATTCTTCAATAGTGCCCTCCATGATAAGATGGCCTTGATCAATAATGGCAATAGAATTAGCATTCATTTTTTGGATTTCTGGTAATATATGAGTTGAAATAAAGATAGTTTTTCCTTCTTTACGAAGGCTTTTAAGCAATTCGATCATTTGATTCCGCCCAACTGGGTCGAGGTTTGAAGTAATTTCATCCAAAATAAGGAGTTCAGGATCATTCATTAGAGCCTGAGCAATACCTATTCGTTGTTTCATTCCAGCAGAGAATTTTGCTATAAGACGCGTTCTAGCATCAGATAAATCAACAAGTCGAAGAAGAGAAGTAATCTTTTGTTTTATTTCTTGTTTAGGCATGTGAAAAATTGTGCCGATATATTGGAGTAGCTTTTCCGCAGTCATGTGCAGAAAATAAGTCGGTTGTTCAGGGACGTATCCAATGAGTTTATGCATGTTAATTTTCTCTTTTCCATTAATATCCTGTCCGAACAACTCTATACGTCCTTCTGTAGGAAATAATGAACCAACCATCATCTTTATTGTAGTGGTCTTTCCAGCACCATTAGGCCCTAAGAGACCATAAATCCCACCAGTTACCCGTAAATTTAATTTATTAACAGCGATAACATCTCCAAAATTTTTTGTTAATCCAAAAGTTTGGATAATGGGCTCCTTCAAATGTGATGACCTCAATCTGTCATTTTTATATTTATCAAGATTAAGTATGCCTTATTTAAAAATGTATACAGAAATTTTTAGTACCACTGATTTTTTTTAAATTGGATTTGCTTCTTTTTATTACTTTCTTCTACTTCTTAGTTTAATTTTTCCCAATAATGTGTTTCAAGTTTTTTAATCCTTCCTTGCCACGTTCTTCTAGTGTTTCTTGCCATTTTTCATTAAAAAGTAGTTTCTTAATGATACAATTTCAGAAGCCTAATAATGGATTTTTAAAACCAACTTCATTAGATTCTGAAAACACGAATATTATTAAGATTTTGAGTAATTTATTTTATTTATGAATCTTAATCTCGAAAAATTTGATATCTTTTATATAATTTGTATAGTTGGTACTACAATTTTCATGATCCTGGAATTAATCTATGGATTTGTCGCATTGGATTTTACTTTCTTAATTTTCTTTTGGACAATGAAGCTTCTCTCAGGTTTTGGTTTGATTTTAACTGTTGCGAATGGGATTTTATGGATCCTAAATCGCTTTACAGAAAAATTTAGTAAAAAACATATTCAGATTCTTATAATTATTCAGGTGATAGTTCCAGGAATTTTCATCGGTTTTGCCATTTACAGCATTTTTTCAAACTTACCTCCCGCAACACCTCCAACAGGCATACAATACTGGTTTGATCTTCTCATCTTTCTTTATGGTATTATCTCTTTAATGCTATCGTTATATATAATTCCCTTAATTAGAGAAGAATTTCAAGAAGCTGTAGACACTGGAATAATAAAACGTGTTAAGAGAGGGGCAAAAAAAGTAGGACGAAAGATGAAAAAAAAATACTTTAGCTGGAGAGGAAAGTATGCTAAAGTCCAAATTCAAGATCAAATGACATTGGGAGAAGTATTAGATATTTGGAGAACTCGATTTGCAGTGTACTTACTTATCCCGATTGCCATAGGTTCACTTATCTTTACACCAATAGCACTTATTTGTATAGTATTTTGGCTAAAAATAATTGTTTTTGATAAAGGTGAACCTAAGTTTTATGAAAGAATAGGTTTACTTATCTCCATAATATGGATAACAACAATCTCATGTTTGTCTTACGCCTTCGATCTTGTATTCTATACATCAATCCAACCGTTTTTCTGGACCATTCAAGTGTTTTACTTAATAGGA
This sequence comes from uncultured archaeon, assembly GCA_964481225.1. Taxonomy (GTDB): domain Archaea; phylum Asgardarchaeota; class Lokiarchaeia; order Sigyniarchaeales; family SOKP01; genus Loki-b32. The sequence continues at coordinate 8,985 of CAYZTE010000056.1, forward strand.
ATTCTTATATCTACTGTAATATTTATTAATCAATTCATAAAGCTTAAAGGAATAACAATAAAGAAAATTAAGAAAGAAATACGGGAAAGAAGAACCGCCCAAATTGAGGAAGAAGAAGATATTGAGGAATAAGTACAATCCAAATATAACTATATTAAAAATTTTATCCTATTTTTATTTTACTTAATATATTGTCAAGATAATTAATTTTTTCCAGCTTGAGTTCTTCCTTTAGTGCATTTGCTAATGAATATCTAAACGCCCATACTTCCACATTTTTATCCAATTTTTTTACTTTCTTAACGACAGGTACAAAATCACCATCTCCAGAAACCAACACCGCCGTATCATACGCATTTTCATACGCAAGAGAGATGATATCAATCGCGATGTTGATGTCAACCTTTTTTTCAATAGCGCCATTTGACACTATCTTATCAAAACTCGCTTTTATCACGTACCCACTTCTATTCCTTAAATCTTCATACCACTTCTTCTTTTCTGGACTCATTGGATACACGACACCTTCATATAAAAATATACCTTGTAATATTCGACCTCGACTTATCAGGTTTTTCAGCTTTTCATAGTCCGCCTTGATATCAAACTTCCTAAAGCCCTTGAAAATATTGCTATTATCTATAAAGATCATAATTCGTTCCATTTCAAAACTTCCCTTACTCATAAAAAAGGAGATTAATCAAATAATATTAAAAAAAAATTTCTCTTAGAAATAATAATTTATATCATTACTATATATTTATCAAAAAATCAAAAAACCTTACTTGTTAAATTAACTCTCTGAAAAAATTTCTCTTAAAGAATTAGGATTCTCACACATGAGTTCATATATTTCATTTGCCCTTCTCTTGATTTTATTCCTTTCATGAGATTTACTCTTTTGATACCTCGTGTATCTCTTCATTGCAATCTTTCTCCATTTCTTTTTCCAAGATGGGAATCCAGTTTTGACGAAACGTTCACGATTTGGAAAATCCCGGCATACCCAATTAAATGAGATAAAATATCTTTGTATACCAGATTCTTTTGTAAGGTTACCAGAAGTTATCCTGAGTTTTCTAAGGTGTTGAACATATCTACTCTCCACGGCGTCTTGGAGCTCTCCTTCGATGATCGCGGGTTCGTAATATATGTCATTTTCATTAAAATATTCTCTAACAAGATCGAAACAATTACCCCTACATAGCAGTATCCTGTCTCCCTTGCCGTGATTGAGTGTCCTAAGAGCTTTAATTACAACCTTTACTATGTGTTTTTTTGGACGATCACCGTTCTTATGATCTTCATTATAAAGACCCACAGGAACTGACTGAAATATAATTTTTCCATTTTCCGTGTCTCGAAAGCCAATGAAGGCATTTCCAACGAGATCTCCCGTCCCAGCGTCATCAATTTCTATTGTTCTTCCCTTCCACTCGCTGGGATTATTAGTGGATTGGCACGACTCATCGTCGTCTTTATCTTTTTTTGTCTTCATTAATAATTTAAATGTTTGGAGTCATAAATATATTATGATTTTCCCTAAAAAAATTTGATTAAATGAGATAAGCACAGAAACCTAATAATGAATTGCTATAACCTCTTAAGAAATTACATAATTTTTAATATCTTTTAAAGATTCCTAGAATTAATTGAACAATACAAATTTTAGAGATGAATTTATGACAATTTTATTAAACCCTAAAAAACACGATCGCTATTATCCAGATGAACGCTCAAGAGAAATAATGCTTAAAACTATTGAATTTTTCGAAAATAAGGGAAAAGCAAAACTAAAAGAAGATGATCACAAAAGGGTTTGGTATTCAGATTTTCTCGAATTTCAAAAGAACAATAAAATTTTTGCCCAGCTTTTAACACCTGCTCATTATGGTACTGATGAAAATTATCGTTGGGATACTTGGCGTATTTGCGAATATAATGAAATTCTCGCCTTTTATGGCTTGTCTTATTGGTATACATGGCAAGTCTCCATTTTAGGGCTAGGTCCCATTTGGATGAGTAAGAATGAAGAAGCAAAAAAGAGAGCAACACGATTACTTAGAGAAGGGGCTATCTTTGCATTTGGACTTTCTGAACAAGCCCATGGTGCCGATATCTATGGAACTGAGATGGCTCTTACACCACAAGAAGATGGAACATATAGAGCTAATGGAGAGAAGTATTACATAGGCAATGGCAACGAAGCTGAAATGGTTTCCAATTTTGGTAAATTTGTTGATAAGGATGGAAACATTCCTCCATACGACATGAAAAACAAAGACCAATATGTCTTCTTTGTCGCAAATTATAAACACAAAAATTATGATCTGATAAAAAATGTTTGCGATAGTCAAAATTATGTAGCAAATTTCGCGCTTCACGATTATCCCATTACTGAAGAGGATATTCTTTCTAAAGGAGAGGATGCTTGGAATGCTTCGCTTAATACTGTCAATGTAGGTAAATATAATCTAGGATGGGCTTCAATTGGTATTTGTACACACGCATTTTATGAAGCAATTCATCATGCTGCATATCGCAGACTCTATAACATGTATGTTACAGATTTTCAACACGTTAAACAGAATTTTGTAGATGCTTATACTCGCTTAGTTGCTATGAAATTATTCGGATTAAGAACTGCCGATTATATGCGCATAGCTTCTGATAAGGATCGACGTTACCTGCTCTATGCCCCTGTAATGAAAATGAAAGCAACAACTCAAGGCGAAGAAGTGATCAATCTCTTATGGGACGTTATTGCTGCAAAAGGTTTTGAAAAAGATATGTATTTCGAAAGCGCTGCAAGAGATATTCGTGCTTTACCTAAACTCGAGGGTACCGTTCATGTTAATATCGCCTTAATTTTAAAATTCATGCTTAATTTCTTCATGAATCATAAGAATTATGAGGATGTTCCAAGACAAGATCAAGCTAAAAATGATGACTTTCTTTTCAATCAAGGTCCAACTCGGGGATTAGGACGCGTTCATCTTCATGATTGGAAACCCGCATTCGAGAGATATAATTTGCCCAATGTTAAAATTTTCTTGGAACAAATTAATTTATTTCACCAGCTTGGAATAAAAGCAACCCCTAGTGTTGATCAACAAAAGGATATGGATTTCATGCTTTCTGGAATTGGTGAGATCTTTGCTCTAATTGTCTATGCTCATCTAATCAGTGAAAACGCCCCATTATACAACATTGATGAGGACACTTTAGATCAAATTTTTGATTTTCTCGTGAGAGATTTTTCCAAATACGCGTTAAACCTATATCATAAATCTAGCACTACGCCTGAACAAATGGAGTGGTGCTTAAAAATGATAAAAAAACCTAATGTAGATGAGGAAAGATTTAATAGAGTCTGGAACATCGTACACTCTTTAAAAGATGCCTATCAAATGAATGAATAATTAGAAAAAAATCACAGATTTTTTATATTTTTTTTTTATTTAGCATATCATCGAGATAATAAAGATTTTCCACAGGAAAATCTCTAATTTGTCCTTACAAATCACTTCATAAACATGTACGAGTATAAGCTCAGCTATTTCTTAAATATAATCTTCATCCAACCATCTGTTAATATCATTTGGAAGCTTTTTTCGAATTTCGTTTGTTCAAGAAGCCTTTTAATCTTGCTGTTGTATACTTCCCACTTAAAACCGTGTAATTTTTGGATTTGAGTGAGAATAGGATATTGAAAAGCACCATATTTTCGTTTTAATTTAATGATTTCCTCATTAGGTGGATAAGAACATCCATCATATATCCATGCTTCTCTATTAGCCTTCAAAACACGATAACACTCATTAAAAACCTTAAGTGGTTGCTTCCAGTGATGAAATGAACCTGTACTAACAATGAAATCAACTGAATCGTTTTCAAAAGGAAGTTCAACAGCATTGGCTAATTTAAACCTTACATTGTTAAAACCTCTCGCATTACCCGAGGCAATCTCAACCATTTTGGGACTTAAATCAATTCCATAAATGTTAAGCCGTGGCGCTCTTTTAGCTATTTCTATTGATAAGAATCCAGTACCTGACCCTACATCTATTAGAATTCCCTTGTCTATTTTCTGAACAATATCTTGAGCAATTCTTAATTCTGCTGTACTTAACATCTTTTTTATAAAAGCATTATAAAAGA
>CAYZTE010000057.1:0-12618 GCA_964481225.1 uncultured archaeon
ACGAGGGTGGGAATATCTGCCTCTTCCATTAACTTGCGTTTCAGATCATACATTCCACAGGCATTAGGGCGACAAGACATGTTATTATGTAGCAAAACACCATCAATCTTCCAATCTTTTACTGTTTCTTTAAACTTTTTCACACGGGTTTTTAAATCGTAGATATACCAAAAACTTAAAACCAAATCAGCCATACATTCTACTGGATTATTTATTACATCATCCTTAGTTAAGTCAGGGTTCGTATATTTAGTAAATGCATACACATATGGTTCATAGACGATAATAGCATTCCACCGTTCTAAATTTGCGAAAAACTTCAAATTATACCAAAACGGAATGCCCTCAAACATCAGTCTAAATTCTTCCTTTTCTAGCGCACCAATTCCATTTTCTACGCGTTGTTTTGCTTCTCTATACATTCTTCTATAAAGTTTTATTGGAGATTTTAAACCTGTCATTGTAAATAATGGAAACAATCCTCCAAAGGTATCTCTTGTAGAAACCGGGCAAGGTATATTTTTTCTTAACTCAAAAACATCTTGCCATATCTTTCCAAGTTCATATGAATTTAATGCTATTTCTCTTCCTTTTTCTGGATCAAATTCCTGTCCAGTAAGTTCAGCAATGAAATCTAATAATTCCCAGAGCTGTTCAACTATATATTTTTTAAAATATTCTCGTTGTCTATTATTTGTATTACTTACAACATGAGGAACATCAATCGTAAAATGTGGAACATTAAGTCTTTCTGCTTGTACTTGAAACCAATTAACATGTGTATCGCAGATTACATCACTTGATAACATGAAGGTTGGTTTTCCTGTCCCACCTACACTCATATCCGCATTACTAAGCACAGCACCTACATTTGTTTTGAAATATGAACAAAGATCATATGAAAAACCTTCCTCTTCCGCTAATTCAATAAAGTCTTGAGACTTCTTTAAAGCAGCTGAAATCGTTGCGGAATTTTCTGGCAACATTGGCTGTACATCCATTGCATACAATAGTTCCACTGGCGTACCAGCTGTTGCCCAAGCAGTAGGCTTGCCATCCCTGAATGCTTGTTCAATTGCTAAAAAGTGCCTTCCCATTTCATTTTTTAATTTATTAGTGGCATTTAACATTTTACCTCTTTTTTTAACTGCTGACATTTTTTACCCTCCTTTAAATTATTTCAGCAAATGCTTCAAATCTAGTTGCTAATTGCTTATAGGATTCTCGATTATATTCCATCTCAATAAATAAATATGGAATTTCTAATTCTTTGAATTTTTTATTAAAGTATGGATGATCGTATAAGATTGGTTCACAAAACTTCTGAGCTACATTTATAACGCCATCAACCCTATATTTTCGAGCCAAATTCTTAAGTGTTTCAAACCTATCGTATGAGGGAAACTTTGTGGCATATATAGGCTTATTCAAATGATACTTTGCTAAAGCTTTAATAGGTTCTTCAATTTCATCTACATTATTCCAGAAATATTTAGTACCGATGCATAGATCATCAGTAATAACTTGAAATCCAAGACTTTCGAGAAATCTAATAAACTCAGTATCATCTATTACTGACCCAGTTAATAGAACTTTTTTAAACTTTTTATCTGAAAATGGTTTCTGTTTTTTTAACTCTTCTAATTTTGATTCAAGAATTTTTAATGCTTTATTTTTATCTGATTGCTGTACTTCTTTAACTAAAGCGTGAAATTCTGAACCTTCTAAAATCATTTTAACCCTAAATTCTGAAATTTCTCTTAATAAATTCCTGATTTGATTCATTTTTCCTATAGCTTCACTGATTTTCTCGGATGTTATACTCACATTAAACTTTTCTTCTAACTGAGTTATTAATTCTTTCATGTCGTCCATAAAGAATTTAAAAGCAGTTTCATTCCGTTTTAAAGGTGCGTTTAGAAAGTATAAAAAATCAAGGTCAACACATTCTAACCATATATCAAATTCTCGATTAGTGCAATCGCATCCATGTGTTGTAATCACACCTTTAATATCACTATTAAAACCCTTAATTGCTTGCTCTAGAATATTTCTAGCCCAAACGCAATGTGTTGGAGGGATGTGCTCATTTGCAGTATCAATGCCCATTGTTGGATCTCCAAATAGTCGAATTGGGATCATATCAGCAGCAAGAATGATCTCTTCAGGTGTTTCAACACATGCATCAAAATAAGCAATTTTATTCATAATTTTGCTTGATCTAATAATTTATTATTCTAAATTCCTATTGTTAATTTAAATTTAATGTTATTTAAAAAAATATTTATTTGATCTCGTAATTATTCTATTAAAATAGAATAATTTTAAAGAGACTTATTAGAAGTGTCACAACCGACCATCTCTCGAACGCTGAGTAAAGCTATTTTAAAACCAGAAGTTCGCATCAAATTAAAGATTTGGAACACATATTTAACAGGAAAGCTTGTTAAGTTCGATAATTACATGAATTTGATAGTTAAGGACGCTAAGGAGATATATTTTGGTCGTGGTGGAAAAAGAAGCAAGGACTTGGGAACAATCATGATAAGGGGCGCCTCAATCATCTTCATTGGCCAGGATCGTGAAAAGTTAATATTTACCGATGATACAGAAGAACAGTTAATGTATCGAGAAGAAACAAACGAGGGATAAGAAAGATGGGAAAAGGAACACCGAGTAAAGGCAAGAAAAATAAAGCAGCAACCCACAGAACTTGTAGGCGATGCGGTAACCATTCATATCATCGTAGAAAGAGATTTTGTGCCAGTTGTGGTTTTGGAAGAACTGCTAAGTTAAGACAACCAAGTTGGCGTAATAGATATAGACCTTTTAATGGAAAGAAATCTTTCTATCGAGGTTAAAATTAATACTAAAATTTTTAATATCTTTGGCTAACTTTTTAGTTTTAAGTTTTTATTATCCGTTCCATTCATTTTAATTATTAATGAAATTTCTTGTATATCTAAAAATTGATGGATAATCTAATAGTTGAGAGCCTTAACAAAGAATTAGAAAAATTAGAAACTTTTGGTGGTATTTTAGGCACTGCAATTGTAAATCGTAATGGTTTATTGATATCTTCAAGATTGCCAAGAGACATAGATGAGAGGAAGTTTGGTGCAATGGCAGCGACTATGTTTGGTGCCATAGAAACTGCTGGAGCAACACTTGGAAGCAATCAGGTTAATAATCTTACTGTAGAGTTTAATGATTGTCAATTATTCATTGTAGGAGTAAATGAACAGGCAATTTTAGTTTCATTAATAAATTTAAATATCAATTTAGGTTTGATGTTCATTGAAATTGAGGAATGTATTAAAAATATTAAAAAATTATTAAATAGGTGAAATTAAATTTTAACCGAAAAGCAAAAAGAACGATATTCAAGGCAAATAATTTCTCCCTCAATTGGGGAGGAAGGACAAGAAAAATTATCTAAAGTAAAAGTTTTACAAATCGGAGCAGGAGGCTTGGGCTCACCATTTTCATTATATCTTACTGCTGCTGGAATAAATGAATTAACAATCATTGATAATGATGTTTTAGACATTACAAATTTACAACGGCAAATTCTTTATAATGAAAAACAAATTGGTAAAGATAAAGTTGAATCGGTTAAAGAAGTTTTATCTAATTTAAATTCTGAGGTAAAAGTTAATACTTATAAAGATTATATGGATGAGAATTCCATTAAGAAATACTTGAAAGGCACAAACTATGATTTTATCGTTGATTGTAGTGACAATTTTAGGACAAAATTTTTAGTTAATAAAATTGCCGTAGAAAACGATTTAAGATGTGTAATTGCTGGGATAAAGGACTTCTACGGACAAATCATAACGATCAATCCGAGAAAAACAGCCTGCTACCAATGCGTTTTCACTGAGCCTCTAGAAGCACCTCCAGATGAAGGTCCCTTACCCGTGATTGGTGTTACTCCAGGGATCTTGGGAACGTTAGAAGCCTTAGAAGTAATAAAAACAACATTAGGCCTCCCAAATTTAGAAAATAAAGTGTTAATGGTAAATTTAATAGACTTAAGATTTAATATAATAGATATTGTAAAGAACGAAAAATGTATTTGCTCGCTATGAGTAAATAAAGTAAAAAAGAAATAATTATAATTTTGTTAATTCAAGATTCTTTTCAAAAAATTCTCTAAAATTTTTACCATTGTTAACATAGTCGCCAGCAGTCTTCTCTCCTATTAATTCTTCCTCTTCTGGTAAATTTTTTAACAATTTAGCTGGAATACCAGCCCATAATTGCCTAGAAGGTACTTCTTTATTAGTAATTACTGCTCCAGCAGCGATCATTGAACCGTCATTCATTTTAGTGTTATGTAATACATTAGCCCCGATACCAATCAAGCATCCGTCTCCTATTTCTACTGGTCCATGGATCATCGAATGATGCCCAATTATGCATTTTGAGCCAATAATAACAGACGTTCCTTTTTCAATATGAATGGTGACATTTTCCTGAATACTTGTATTCTTTCCAATCTTAATTGGACCTTGATCAGCGCGAATTATTGCTCCGAACCAGATGTTTACATTTGTTTCTATTGTTACATCACCAATTATTACAGCCGTTGGAGCGATATAAACGGAATCGTGAATTTGGGGCTCTTTTCCCGTTATTGGACTTGGGATTATAATTGGCATAACTTTTATCTACCAATAATTTTTTTTGAAGTTAAAGAATTAACCTAAAAATAAGAAACTTATGTTAATAGAAAAATGAGAAACAGAAATTAATCAAATATATTAGCTTCTTTTAATATTTTTTTATGGTCAAATGCTAATTCCATATCTTTCAATCGTTCTATTGGAATAAGTTCTACTTCTTTCGAATCGTCACCGCTTCTCATATTGGAAGTATCGTTAGTGATACATTTATAAGCGGTAGTATGAATATTTCCTCGAGGATTACGCCCCTCTTCATTAAAAATCCCAATTTTCTCTACTATTTTTACGACTAAATTTGTTTCTTCTTTAACTTCTCTGAGTAATGCTTGTTGTGGTTTTTCACCTTCTTCTATAAAACCTCCTGGGAGCGCATAGAATCCTTGAAATGGGGGATATTTACGTTTGATCAGTACAATATTTCCTTTTATGTCTTCTATAACCGCATCAACAGTTTTTCTGATGCCTGCTTCTTTTACTTGCATTCTCATATAAACGTTAAAAATGATTGTAACTACCAAGATTCCTGTAATAATTATTGCAATTATACTATTCAGCAAGATTGATGTGAAATCTCCCTCTTGTAAACTTAATGCAATCATAATTACGCTACCAAGATCTGCTAAAATCCCTGCTCCAAAAAGTAAATTCAACAAATTTAGCCCCTTTTCAGTTCTTTTCTGAATTTCTTCATTCTTTTTAACGTATAACCCCTGCATTGAATCATAAATGATATTAAACTTCTTGTTAATCCTACTAACAATTCGATCTATTTCAAATTCATTTAACAGATGTTTTAACACGCTCGTATAATGTTGTCTTCTATTGTAATCCAATTCGTTATAGATCAAACTTAGTTTTGTTTGAATCAAGCCTCTTAAGAGTCTTAGATTTCGAATTTTTCTTTCAATTGTATCTACATCCTTAAATTCTTCTGATTGAGTTTTCAAGAACAATAAATCCAAAGATTCATTTATTGATCTTAAAGCAAACAATACAGCTCTCATTTTTGGTGTAGGTGTTAATACAAATTCTTTCATGTACGAATCAAAGAAATTCTCGTAGTTTTCCTCTGCCATGTAGACGAATCCTGAATTTCGACGGATAAAGTGTAGCTCCGATAACCGATTAGATAAATTATTTTCAACACGTCTATCATATAATGCTTCAGAATAGTCTTCCCATTGTCCTGAATATATTTCGGTCCAATAGCCAATAATTTTTTTGAATTTATTTATATTTTCCTGTGTCCAAGAAATTTTCTCAGGTATGATTTTATCGGAAGTTACAAAAACATACATTGGACTTTCTATATCAAAAAAAATGCCTCTATTTTCTTCCTTTTTAGAATGTTCTCTTAAAAATGAAATTATGATTTGAGGAATTTGCTGAATGTAATTCGATTTGATGTTTTCCTTTTTAGATGGCTCATTTTTATAATATTCCACGTCAAACTGAAAATAACCTAATGTATCGTACTTTTTTTGGCTATTCTCATCCTCGTGAGGAAAATTCTCTAAATAGGGTACCCACTTGCATGATAATGAAATATTATTCGCCATATCTATTACTTTATCGCCTATTTCATCCCTAATTTTATAATATATATCCTCTTTTTTTAGATTATTTAAACGTTCTTTAACTCTTTTCTCGATTTCTTTACTTTTTGTATTACCATCGACAAGAACTGTATTCAAAAAAGTGCTAATATACCAGTATTCACTTTTATAAACAAATTCCATAATAATACGCTTTATTTATTGTTAAGTTCAACTATATTTAATCTCGTATAATAATTTTCCTTAAAACACATAAAATATAAATAAAATTTAGGTAAGTTCAGATATTTTAAAAAAAGAGGACTTATTTTTATTAAATTCTTTTTATGATATAATTAGTAAGATTCTTAATAGTTTAAAATGACAGTTACACTCTTACAACAAGAAATCCTTAGATTAAAGAAAAACAATGATGTGACAATTTTAGCGCATTATTATCAGCCAATTGAAATCCAAGAAATCGCTGATTTTGTAGGTGATTCTCTTGGATTATCTCGTACCGCGAAGGAAAAGGCAAACACAGAATATATAATTTTTGCTGGAGTAGATTTTATGGCAGAAACTGCCTCAATCATAAACCAAGATAAACAAGTGCTTATTCCTAATCCTGAATCTTGTTGTCCCATGGCAGCTTTTCTTACACCTGAAATGGTTAAAGAGTTTAAAAGAAATAATCCAGGATTACCTGCTGTTGTTTATGTTAATTCAACTGCGGCTGTTAAAGCTGAATCGGATATTTGTTGCACATCCGCTAATGCTATTGAAATAGTGAAAAAAATTAGTAATGAATTCGAGGTTGATTCAGTATTATTTGGGCCAGATGCTAACTTAGCAGATTATACCGAACAAATCTCTAAGATAAAAACTATAAAAATGCCAGAGGATTCGCATTGTTATGTTCATTCACTAATAACTATAGAAGATATAAAAGCTGTAAAAGTGAAATATCCTAAAGTAAAGCTTATTGTTCATCCCGAGTGTATTAGAGGAGTAAGAGAATTATCAGATTATGTAGGTTCTACAACCCGAATGTATAATTATGTTAAAGAAAACTCTTCTAAGATAAATGAGTTCATAATAGGAACAGAAGTTGGACTTTTAGAACGTTTGGCTCAGGATTTTCCAGATAATAAATTTTATTTAGCTAAAGAAAAACTGGTTTGCTATAACATGAAGAAGAATACGATTGAGCTTATTAAATACATTCTTGAACATTTAGACGATAAAAGTTTTGAGGTTAAAGTGCCCACTGAAATCGCAAGGCGCGCTATAAAACCAATTGAGAAGATGCTGGATTTTTCTTAAATTAAAGATAGGTTTCTTAAGAAACCAATGGTCAAACATAGAATCTGTGGATACCCAGGGGGTACAGGATATTTAGGGGAAGAAAATTAAAAAAAATAATATATTTTCTTTGATCATAGAAATGATGTGATTTTTGTTTGACTTTTATCGCTGAGCCATTTTTTAAAGTCATTAGTTGCTCTCCCTGACCAAATAGCATTCTTTGAAATTTCATTTTCAAATTTTTCAATATCTTCGTGTGAGAAATTCTCTTCTTTCATCAACTCTCTCATTTTGAATACCCATTGAACAAAGTGTTTATATAATTTATTATTTGAAGAAGCTAGACTATTATGAGTTCTTTCATAATATTCTTTATCTTTTTGTGTATAAGCCGAATAGTATCTATAATTTTGATTCATCCAAAAAAACTTTGACGTGGAATCAGAGAATTTCTTGATTTTGCAATCCCATAATTTCATATTTTTTAATGCAGGTAATTCATTTAGACTCTCCGGGATTTCAGTAATATTTGTATTTCCAGAGAGTTCGAGATGCTTTAGATTTCTAAGATTTTCAAGACCTTTTATTTCTGAAATTTTATTATTCCTTAGAAATAATTTCTGTAAATTTTTGAGATTTTCTAATCCATTAATATTAGTTATTCGATTATTATTTAATTTCAAACATTTTAAGTTTGAAAATCTCTCGATCCCATTCATTTCTGTAATTTGATTATCACTTAAATCTAATTCTTCTATTTTTTCTAATTTATCTCCAAATCCTTCAATATCCGCTATAACACTGATATTATGATGACGTAAGTAAATCTTGTTATTTTTAAAAACACCTATTAGATTCCCCTCATATTTTATAAATTCAAATTCAAATTCAAATCCTTTAAAATATTCAAGATATTGATTTATATATTGAATTCGTGGAAACCTTTTTCTTGTTTTAAATAAATTGTAAACACTTTTTACTAAATTTTCCCTATAATTTTCAGGTATTTCTTTTAGGATTTTGCAGATAATCAGAGAAATATGTTCGATTCCAAAGTTTCTTAATAATGCATTAATCAAATAAGTTATTGTAGGATTCGAATCAGAATTTTGAGTTTGCTCAAATATATATTTAAGTTCTTCAATCACATCTTCCAAAAAAGTAGGGCTAATTTCATCTATAATACTTTCAAACTCTTCAGCACTAAGATATTTCAAGTATCCATTCTGAGTTAAGAAACGTGTCACTGTAGGATGTCCACTCGCGTATCTTATCGCAATTTCCTCTTTAAAAACTTTATTAGCAATAGGATCTCCAGCTTCAGTTAATCTTTTTAATAATGGAAATGCCAAATTTCTATATAAAATTCGGGTATCATAACCATTTTCAGCCCAAGCTTGTAAATTTGAACAATGGCCTATAAATTCCTCTTCAGGAGAAATTCTTCCACTTAATCTAAAATTACGTTCCATTGATCTATCTAATTTTTCTGCAGCTTCATCAATCGATTCTATCTCGTCATATTCTTCTATTCGGTTAACAGGGATATTTAGTAATAAATACATGCATTGTCTAAATAAACGCTCCTTTACGTAGATATTAGTTCTTCCTCCTTCGAGCTTTAATTTAAGGTAATCATTTATTCTAAATTCTTTTACTTGATGAAAAGATCTAAAACTAGTATTTAAAATAGTAATTGCAATCATTAGTGATAAGAATAATTGAATTTCAAGCATATTTCAAATAATAAGGGATTTTTTCCTAAAGAATTAATGCAATAATAATTCTTTTTAGCTATATTAAAACCCCAATTTTTTCAAAAATTACCTGAGGATAAATTTTATTTTCCAATAGGTCACTTCTTAATAGGTGTAGAACAGGCTGGACAAATATCCCATGATGGTTTAACACTATAATTACAATTTGGACACTCAATAAGCACTTCCAATTTTGAAATCTCTTTTTTATATCTCATGCTTTTTTCACTTGCTTTATCAACTTTGGTTAATAACTCATCATCTTGGAACTTTTTCTCACATCTGGAACAAACATTAGATAAATCATTTTTCAAGATAGTTTTACCACATTTTGGACAAAATCCGCGAATTTTTTCCAAAACCTCATCTAAATCCATTTTTTTATATTCAGAAATTGATACTACATTCAAATCTTCATAACTTTCTGAGCCTTCGATAATATTTATCAATGAATTTATTCCACCCTTTGATTTAGATATTTTTTCAGATTGAAGAGCCATATCCATTAAGGTTGGTTTGAGAATCCCCATTTCTAAAGCCATTTTAACAAAAATCTTTTCTATTAATATTTCAAATGGTTCTTTAATGCGATCCCATATTAAATCCATTTTTTTAAGTTTTTCTGCAATTTCTCCCGCCATTTTATCTAAATCGAATAATTTATTGCTCAAACTAAGATTTTTTTGAATTGTTTCCTCAATTATCTTATCTTTAATTAAACGTATTGTAGCAATGCCTAAAATATCCTCCTCTTGGAAGAAAAAATTATCTTCTCCTCGAACAAACATGTAGAAGCCAAATTTACTCGACATTATCCTATCAACATAAAACTCAATACGAAGTTTCTTTACAGTATAATGCTTACAAAATTCATTTATTTCAAATTTATATTCCCGAGTTAAGGCAGAATTCAAAAAAATATAAAATAATGCTAAATAAAGTTCTCTATTTTGTTCTAATTGAAAGAAATTACCTTTAATCTTTGAAATTTTTTGAACAATTTGAGATATTATTGAATCTGCAACGCCAATCTCTTTATAAAATTCTATTAAATCAGTAAGTTTAGATATATCATCATTTAATTTGTCAATATAATTTAACCCTTCTGCTTTACCTAAAGATTGTTCGATTATTTTTTCAATTCCTCTCTCAGTAATAAAATATCGGGGTTTATTATCATCATAAATTTTTTTCTCAATGCAAAACCTTTCTATTAATAATTTCAAGTATTTAGATAAAGTTGACCTACTTATGTCGCAAAAATTTTCTAATTCTGTAAATCTTTGTGGACCGAGATTTTTTAGTATGAATAAAACTCTTTTATCATAATCCAAATCTTTCGCAAGGGTTAAAACTTTACTTTTTAAGTCCTTAGAAATGCTTTTTGTCTCCATATGATAAAATAAGAAATATAATTATTTATACCTTTGTTCGAACTATTAAAAAATAACCATACTAAAACAAATGTACAATACTTAGTAAAAATAAAAAAATCATAATTATGTGTTGATTTAAAATAAAGAGTTTTTTCCAAACTTAAGTAAAAATTTAAATAATTAATTAATAAAAATTAACTTGAAATTAAATACTTGAATTTTTTAAAAAATCTTAAAAGTATTTAACTTATTTAAATTCCGTACAAAAAATTAGAGGAAATATGTCTATACAAGAACCAAACCTATTAGATAGGATTTTGAAAATTGAAAAAAAGTTAGAAGAATTGGAAAAAAGGATTTCTCATATAGAAAATCGTTTGGATAGATCCCCCTTTCGACCTCCAACACCTCCAGGTCCAATGCCTCCACCAGGTCCACCAGGGCCGAAGCCTGAACCTTTCAAATTTTAAATGGCTTCAAAAAATTTATTATTTCAAAAGAACAGCATTCATTGAGATTTGGAACTAAAGTTCAGTCCATAAAACGAAAATCCTTAATTAAATAATTTGATAATATGTATTAAACGGAAATTTTAAAAAAAAAATCTTCAAAAGAGGTGTGATTGAAAATTACACAATATAGATTTAGACTTACGGGTGTACCGCCTGACCAAGCGATCAAGCTAATTGAACTTGATCCTAATAATTCAATAGCAGAGATTAAAAAAACTGTCCAACGTGAATACAAGTTAAATCCTATTTTAGCCATACAATTTATTTTCAAAGGTAAAGTATTACCTGATCAATTAAAATTCACTAAGATTGGAATTCATCCAAAGAAAGACGTAATTACGGTGATGGCAACGCAAGCAGGCGGAATTTAAATATTCCGTCAAGGAGAAGGTATCACGGGGTTTTTAAGAGAAAAAAGCCGGCTTTTTTTTCTCTATTTATTTTCCTTTTTTTTGTAATATACAAAATTATTATTCCATAATAGGATATTTCTTTCTTTTAAAGTCCTAATTTATCATAGTCCTTCTTAGAAAAGATAATTATTTATATTATTGAATAAATATGAATTCAATAATCAATTTAAAAATGATTGAAATCTAATTTTATAAGAAAATTAACAAGAATGTGATAAATATGGGAAAAGGTGGAATAGTAATAGGAATAATTGGTGTATTATTAGGTGCTGGGGGATTAGGTTTTGGAATTTATTCATATTTCACTATCACCCAATCTGTTAACACTATATAAGCGAGATCAAATGTTCATCGAACTTATTTTGATAGGGTTGAATATTTTAGAGGTTCGGAAGATGTATGGGATGAGATTACTGGCCTAAATATTATTTTTACAGTGGAATCTGGAGAAAATGTGTATTTCTTATTTACATGTAGAGCTTATATGGTTCCAAATGGTGCAGTCTTTGAAATGCATTTTCGATTAAAAATTGATGATGTAGCACTATCTCACGTAAATAGTACAGTAGGAGTATTTGCTCCAGCAGACACAGATTACTATTATTCAGTCACATTTCAGTACTCAGATAGTTCACTAATAGCAGGTGCCCATGAAGTAACTGTTGAAACTGAAAGAACATGTGATGGACATATAGATAATTGTTGTTTATTAGTGCAAACTTACATTACTTAATTTTTTTTTCTCTTAACTTTCTTTTTTTTTAATATTTCTAAATTAATTTTTATAGTTATTAGGCTACAAAAGGGACTTTTTTGATATCTTATATTCTTGAACTAAACATTTGTTCAATAACATCTGAAAATGATCTAAATAGAAATATTTCGCCATTGAAATCCTCTAATACTTTTTTATATTTTTCAAAAAAGATTTCAAATATACAATTTTACATTTTTATGTAAAAAAAAATTTTAAAATCAAAATTATAAATGAATAATATGAGTAAAATAATAAAATGGGGAATTTTA
>CAYZTE010000058.1:0-12573 GCA_964481225.1 uncultured archaeon
TTATAAAAATATGAATATTTGAAATTAAGAATTTTCATTAATTTTAAAATTTAAAAACAATAAAATAAATTTAAGGAAAGAATCCTCTAAATTCAATTGCTTTAGCAATCCGTGATACTGCAATAATATAAGCAGCTGTACGGAGTGCAATATTCCTTTCTTTCGAAATTTCATACACCTCTTCAAAGGCTTCTAAAAGAATTCTTTTTAACTCTCTGTTAATCCGGTCTAGATCCCAAAAATAAGCTCGAATATCTTGAACATACTCGAAATAAGAAACACAAACTCCACCAGCGTTTGCTAATATGTCAGGTATGACGTATATTCCTTTATCAAACAGAATTTTATCAGCCTTCGGCGTGGTTGGTCCATTAGCGCCCTCTAGTACAATTTTACATTTAATATCATTTGCATTATCTTGTGTTATTTGATTTTCAAGAGCAGAAGGAATTAAGATGTCGCACTCAGTAGTAAGTAATTCCTCATTAGTAATTAATTTATACCTCTTATCGTTATAATCTTTTAAATAATTACCCTGCTGAGTCCATTCTAATAACTCATTAATTTCTAATCCATCGGCATAAAATAAACCTCCTGAAATATCTGAGACGGCTAATATTTTGCAACCATTCTCATGTAATAAACGCGCAGTCCACCCACCTACATTACCAAATCCTTGAATGATAACAGTTTGCTTTTTTAAATCGATATTTAATTTCTCACACATGGCTTCTAACACATAATAGAGACCCATCCCTGTTGCTGAATCTCTACCTACAGATCCTCCTATTTCAATAGGTTTTCCAGTTACAACTCCCGGAACAGATCTTCCTTTATTCATCGAATACGTATCCATGACCCAAGCCATAGTTTGAGCGTTTGTGTTAACATCTGGGGCAGGAATGTCAATATCAGGGCCAATAATATTAATTATTTCAGAAGTATATCTCCTGGTAAGGCGTTCTAATTCACCTTTTGATAATTTTCTAGGATCCACACAAACTCCGCCTTTAGCTCCACCTAGCGGTAATTTTAAAAGACTACACTTCCATGTCATCCAAGTGGCTAAAGCTTTAACTTCATCTAATGTGACTTCAGGAGAATATCTCATACCTCCTTTTCCAGGACCTCGAACTGTCGAGTGATGAACCCGATAACCTTCAAATATTTCAAGGGTGCCATTATCCAAAACAATGGGAATAGATACTATTAATGCTCGTTCTACTCTCTTAAGGTATCTTGTTACATTGGGATCTAATCCCATTTCTTCTGCTACTATATCGATTTGTTTTTTTGCTACTTCAAATGGATTTATTACCATAATCTTTTTCCTCTTTGAAATACTAATTTCAAATTAATCTAATTAATGGATTTTTTAGAATATATAATTTTCTAAAAATCGAAAATATAGGATAAGATAGTTATCTTTAAAGAGTGATAAAATAAAGATCAAAAATTGTATATTTTCAATGAAGAGAATTTTTTTTAACAATTATCTCTGTTACAAAACTCACATTCGATTTCATCAAAGTCTTCCCAGTCACTTCTATAAATTTCAACTTTACCACTACCTCCACAGAACTTGCATTCCATAAATGTGTTAGTATAAACTGATTTTTTTTGTATGCTCATCAAATGACCAAATCAAACTCAGTATATTTAAATATACACAAATGGAAATTTTTATATATAAAATAATAAGAACCTCAATTTTAAAGCTAAAGGTTCACAAGACAATACTGAACAAATTTTAATGGGTCATTTGCACATCCCCCTGAATCAAGCCCTCCTAATTGATCCAAAATTTTTTGAGGGATTAAGTTATCCTTGAGCCATAAATCTTTTAAGTTTAACAAGGATTCTAAACCGTTTATGTTTATTATTCGGTTTTGGCTCAAATCAAGTGTTTCTAATTTTGTTAGTGGTTCAAGCCCCTTAATTTCCCCAATGTTATTCTCTGATAGAAATAAATTTTCTAAATCAATTAAGGAGTATAGTCCTTTAATATGACTAATATCATTTTGTTTAAGGTTTAAGATCTTTAACTTTTTACAATTTTCCAAGCCTTTTATTTCCGAAATTTGATTTGTATTAAGCCATAAAGTCTCAAGATTTTCTAATCCTTCTAGACCTTTTATATCTTGAATTGTATTATTGTTTAAGTAAAAACTCTTTAAATTTTTTAGATTTTCTAATCCTTCAATTCGAGAAATTTGATTACCAGCAAGATTTAATACTTCTAAATTCTCCAAACCTTCAAAATTGGCAATTTTTTGTACCTGATTTCCTGCGATCCATAAAACTTCAAGATTCTTTAGATTTTCAAGTCCCTTGATTTTTCTAATGTTATTCCATGATAAATCTAATCTCTCGAGAGATCTAAGGTTGTCTAACCCTTTTAGTTCTTCAATTACATTACCTCTCAAGTATAATTCCTTTAGGTTGGCAAGATTTTCTAATCCCTTGATCTCAGTTATTTGATTACTTATTAAGTGTAAAATTTCAAGGTTTTCTAATTTTTTAAGCCCTTTAATTTCAAATATGTTATTACTTCCTAAATTTAAAATTTCTAGATCTTTTAAATCATCTAAACCCTTTATTTCTGTAATATCATTTGAACTGAGTTCTAAATTTTTTAAATCTTTAAGTTCTGATAATCCTATAATATCTTCAATATCTTTTATTTCTAGAAGACCTAAATCTAGAAAACCGTCTTTTAGTTCAAATTTGCTCCCAGCAACTTCAACAGATTTCATAAATTTCACGTATTTAGACTTTCTTAAATATAAATAAGTATGGTCGATTCGATATAAATAATTATAAAATACCTTTAATTTATTTATTTCTCTTACTAAAAACTTATTATTATTTTAGCTAAAAACAAATAAATTTCTATTTCATAACAAGAGCCTATTAAAATATAATTTAGTATGGATTATATATGAAAGCTGTCGTTTGCAAAGAATGTGGGTATTCTTCTGAGACAGAAGAACCAGGCTTGCATTATTGTCCACAATGTCAAAAGGAAGCTAAATTTATTAAGTTTGAAGCTTTTTGCGGAGCAAAACCAGGAGAGCTTCATGAGAAACATTAAATAATATATTTTATTTATTTTTATTACATGTTTTACGCAGTATGCAAAAAATGCGGATTTACTTATGAAAATAGGGAGCAAGGGTATTATTTTTGCCCTCAGTGCCAAAAAGAAGTTAAATTTTACAAATTAGAATTGTTTGATGGAGCAAAACCTTCAGAAATTCATGAAAATGATTGAATGTAAATTTTGAAGAAAGATATTAAAATTTGCCAAGTCAGTTAAAATTTTAAGTTTAAGTTCTTTCTTACTTTTTATGGCAAATACATTGTATATGGATGATTCCTATCTTAAAAGTTGGAATGCTAAGGTTATAAGCGTTAAAGAAGGCAAATATATTGTTCTTGATAAAACTGCTTTCTATCCTAAGGGTGGCGGACAACCTTGGGATGAAGGTTTTATAATTAAAGATGACGACAGATTTAAAGTGGTTTATGTTGGAAAATTCTCGGGAAAAATTAGCCATGAAGTTGATAAACCAGGATTAAAAGAAGGTGATGAAATTTCCTGTGAACTTGATTGGGAAAGAAGATATGCTTTCATGCGTTATCATACAGCTTCGCATCTAATCAGTAATATCCTTTACAAGAGAGCTAATGCGAAAATTACGGGGAACCAAATAGAAATGGATAAAACGAGAATGGATTTTTCAATAGCAGATTATTCTCCTGAAAAATTACGAGCCTATGTAGACGAAGCTAATAAAATTATTGAACAGGATTTACCTATTACAATAGATTACATGTCAAGACAAGAAGTGTTAGAAAAACCAGAATTAGCTCGCTTAGCTGTAGGATTACCCGAAAAAGTAAAAGAATTCCGCATTGTTAAAATAGGTGATATCGATGAACAAGTTGACGGGGGAACTCATGTTAACCACCTAAAAGAAATCGGTAAGATTGAGGTAATTAAAACAGTAAATAAAGGAAAAAATAACAGAAGGATGTATTTTATTTTAAAATGAGAAATTTATAATGGAATTCTGTTATATATTAAAACCATCATCAAAATCATTATGCTCTTCTTCAAGATCAAATCTTTTCCGTTCTTCTTCTTTCTTTTCTTTTTTAAGCCCTCTACGTTCTTTAAGTGTGAGCTCATCGTAGCGCTTGGTATAAATTTCTTCGTATTTTTTCCTTAAAACTTCGACATCTTCGACTTGTCCTAATTTATCCTCTAACCCATCTTCGAAGAAATAATTGATTTTGTATTTCTTTGCAGGTATGCCTACATAAATCCAACCAGGTTCTAATACTTGTTCGACTGTCGTTACTGAATTTGCAGCTAAAATGCAGCTTTTACCTATATGAGTACCAGGCATAATAATCGCATGAGAGCCAATGCGAACGTCATCTTCGATTTTTGTTTTTCTAATAATTAAAAGATTACCAATTATAACTGCAGATTGTACAATAGCACCTTGACCAACAACTACATCCCTCCCGAATTCTATAAACTCTGTATCCACCCAGCCTTCAAATAATGAATTTGAAAACTTAGTTTTCACGCCAAATACTTTAAAACAGATATTATCTAAAAATGGGAAGGGGAATTTATGTGCAAGCCAGACAGGCCATCGTTTTATGGTATTTCGAAGACTCCAGTATCTATAATCTTTATCTGAAGGATTTCTCATGAAGACTCCTTCTCTCGGTTTATGAATGGCATTTACAATAACTAACAATATCTTTGAAAAAAGTATTGCTGCAAAAACAATCGTTACATACATTCCAAACACTAAAAGTGGAAGGTATGTATAAAAATGAACTGGCCTTTCATAGCTCCATAAAAGTCGCCAGTAAACCCAAATTTCCAATAGTAAAGGAATTATGCTAATCCATATAAGGAAGAAATAAAAAATCAAATATCTTTTTCTAACAAGAATTGTGGGCGTGAAAGGTCCCACTCGCATTGTATTTGGTACACTCATGTATCTTTCATCTCTTTTTCTATTTTAATTAATTCTTTTTTATCTTCATCAATATTTACTTCATGAGTCATTTCAAATTTTTTTGCTTCATCCACATCCCGTTTTATGATTAAATCTCTCCTTTCTTCTGCATATTTATTTTCTTTCAATTTAATAGCAGGAAAGCCGAAATAAACCCATCCTGGTTCAAGTATCTGATTAAATGTTGTTGAAGAAAGCGCACCTATAACTGACTCTTTTCCTATTAATGTCCCTGGAGCAATTGTAGTATGACCGCCCACCATTGCGTAATCATCAAAGATTAAATTCTTTATTATCAAATATTTACCAACCACCATTGAAGACATGATTGTTGCCCCCTGTCCCACCAAAACTTTGCGGCCAAACTTTATGAACTCAGCGTCGCACCATGTGTCGTTTAAATGGCTAGAATAATCCATATCAACGCCTAGATTTTTAAATGCAAAAGCATCTGTCCAAGGCAAAGTACTATTTCTAAATAACCACAATCCAATTTTTTTCAATTCTGTTCGTAAACGCCAGAATTCAAAATCAGTATCACCAACTTCCGCTTTAAATATGCCTTCTTTTGGTTTATGGATTAAGTTCACTAGAGTTAAAAGAAGTTTACTAAAAAGCATACAGCTTAAAACAAAAATGAAAAACATTCCAAACATTGCGAAGGGTAGAAATATGAGAAACGCAAGCCATCCAGAATCAAAATAATACCAATACCAAAATATTGTTGTTAGTAATCCACTTATCCAAAATATGGGGATATATACTATCAAGAATTTTATACTGATCTTACTAATTGCACTGCTAGTAGTGAAATCAATGGCTAAATCTTTTTCACTCAAGTCGTTTCCGTTAATTGATTCAGTTTGGAGGGTGTTAAAGGATTTAGTAGAAATTGGATTATTTTTTTTAGCATGTTGTTTTTTATCAACGCCGGTATTTTTATTATTAATATCTTGTTTTTCTATACTCGTATAATCTGTTAGATTTTCATTTCTTTCTATATCCTCTTGGCTTATGCTTAAGAAACTCATTATTTTCCGCTTGAATATTTTTCTTAACGGAATCCCGAAGTAATAATTATTGCCTTTTAAAACGCTATGCTTACTTGTTGACGCTAAAGGGAGTAAAAAAGAATTATCATATATCTCAGATCCAGGACCAATTTGACTCATTGCTGCAGCAGTAACATTATCCCCTACTTTAATCTCAAAATATGAAATATTTCCAAATATACCTTGAATTAAATGGCTAGCTAATGTAGAATTAACTCCGATGTAACAGTTATTACCTATATTTAGGAATTTATCATTGCCGACTGATTCCTCTAATGTACTACCTTTTCCTATTTTATTCGAACCAACAAAATTAAAAAACCAATTAGATAAAAACGGAAACGCGCCTTTCATGAAGGTATTCTTTCCATATTTAATCATAAAACTACGAATATGATAATAATTTGCTGCTTTGCTCCTAATATTACGTGGAATTACTCCCGATTTAGAAGGTGAAATTTTCTCTGATATTCTCCAAAAAATTCTGGTAAATACTCCAGTTAAAAATAAATGGAGCAAATAGCACCCAAAAATAACTATTGGCATTAATAATAAAGAAATTAAAGAGTTAAACTCAGTAAAAATACTTAGGAAGCCACTATTTTCCAAAAAGAAAATACGAAAGGGAAAAAAGAAGTATCCCCAAAAGATTATTGCAGGAAGTATCCAAGAACCATAATAAATAGCCAAAAAAATGGCAATGTATAAATGAAATTGTAATTTTACTTCTTCTTTAATAGTCTCATTTTGAATGTCGTCAGAATTCGGAGGTTCGCTCTCTTTCACTTCTACACTCATTTTTACCATTAATCCTTGATTCTAAGAAAACATCCATTAAATTTTTTAAATTTTTACTCCATTAAAATGTAATTAATTCACTTTATACTATTATAGATATTTTTTTTTCCTTTTAAATGTATGATTATAACGCAAGGACTATGGACTACAATGAAAAATAAATGTGAAAATTGCGGAAATTGCTGTATCAGAACAGAAATGATTTTATCTCAACACGATATTGATTTAATAATACAAAACTATCCTAAAAATATAAAAAGAAAAGATTTTGTAATTAAGAATCGCAGTGGATATTTTCAATTAAAAAATATTGCGAGTCATTGTATTTTTTTAAATTATTTGTCTAAGACGTGCAAAATTTATGAATATCGTCCTCAAGGATGTAGATTTTACCCGTTAACATATGATTTCCAAAAAAGCAAATGCATTTTTGATAAAGATTGTCCTAGAACTCATCTATTCTATCAAAATGAACAAATATTAAAGAAAACCTGTGAAAATTTAAAGATTTTTTTAAAAACCGAATTAAAAATGAATATTAATTAAATTATTAGAGATCCTTTAGACAAGATCTTTCTTTTCTCTTTCAATGTTAACTTCATATTCAATTTCAAACTTTTTTTCTTCGTCAACATCTTTTTTCATGATGATATCTCTACTTGACTCAGCATATTTATTTGGCTTCAATTTGATGACTGGAATTCCAACATATAACCATCCTGGCTCAAGAACTTGATTATAAATGGTAGTTGAGATTGCACTAACGAAAGTGTCCTTACCGATGATAGTTCCTGGGGCTATAGTTGTATGTCCACCGACAAGAGAATAATCGTCACAAATGACATTCTTAATAATCAAATATTTTCCAACAACCATTGAGGACATGATAGTAGATCCTTGCCCTATTAATACACGACGTCCAAACGTAATAAATTCACCATCACACCAAGAATCATATAAAGAGCTAGTCAAGCTCATTTTAATCCCGAACCATTTGAAAGCCAATATGTCCATCCAAGGGATAGGCCAATTGCGCATGAGCCATAGGACAATTTTCTTTAATTCAGTTCGTAAACACCAAAATTCGAAGTCAGTATCGCCAATTTCTGCTTTAAATATTCCTTCTTTTGGCTTGTGGATTAAATTTATTAAAATTAAAAATAGCTTGCTAAAAAGGAAACAACCCAAAATAAATATAAACCACATAAAAATTAACATCGAAGGCATGAAAAAAGCCATTATAATCCAATTTTGAAAATACTGAGTATACGAATAAAAGGATATAGTTACCAACATGCCAGAGAGCCAAAAAATAGGGATATACACGACTAAAAACTTTATATTTACTCTCGAAATCGCACTACTTGTAGTGAAATCAAGCTTTAAATCAGATTCTTTATGAGTTTCTTTATTCTCTTTGATTTCCTCAGAGTAATTTTCTAATAGGACTGGTTTTTCTTCTAAATATCTGCCTGTTATAGCAACCTCTTGGTTAGTTCGAAGTTTTTCATCTTTTCTAAGATCATCTTCATTTATTTTCAGGAAATTCATGATCTTTCTTTTAAATATTTTCCTTAATGGAATTCCCCAATAATAATTATTTCCTTTTAAAACGCTATGTTTTGCCGCCGAAGCCAAAGGAAGTAAATAAGAGTTATCGTGCATTTCTGTTCCAGGGCCTATCTGATTTGTTCCGGCAGTTGTAACATTATCGCCGATTTTCATTTGAAAATATGCAATATTCCCAAAAGTTCCATCCACCAAGTGACTTGCTAGTGTTGAGTTAACTCCGATATAACAATTCTTCCCTACAATTGAGAACTTATCATTACCGACTGATTCTTCTAAGGTTGAGCCCTTCCCGATTACATTTGAGCCTACAAAATTAAAAAACCAGTTCGAGAGCCATGGAAAAGCCCCTTTTGTAAAAGTGTTCTTTCCATATTTGATTAAAAAACTTCTTTTATGATAATAATGTAAAGTCCTGCTTGTAAAGTTTCTTGGTATTATCCCGCTTTTACTAGGTGACTTTTTTTCAGTATATCTCCAAAATATTCGCGTGATTAAACCAACAAGAAATAGTCGGATTAAATAACAAACAATAATCACAAGGGGCATAGAAATTAATGTTATAAATGGATAAATTTCAGTAAAAAGAGCGAAAAAGCTTGTTATCTCTAAAAATTGTGGTAAAAAAAATGAAAATACGTAAGCCAGGAATATAATTGCTGGTATAACAAAGGAAGCTAAGTAAATTATAAAAAATGTTATTAAATACCAGGAATATTGAAACTTGATTTCTTCTCTAATTATTTCTCCTTCAGAATCACTTTCAATCGCCTGCAACTCAGTTTTTACCATAAAAATTCCTTAATAAAAGCACATTATTTTGATTTTTAAAATTATTAAGTAAATAAGAATTGTTTTCTAAAAAATTCAATGTTTAATTAAATTAAAATCAAGAAAATTCAAACATATTTATATTCTGATGATTGTTTTAATATGATCCCGGCTTTCTTTATAAGATGCAAATGCTTGTTTTATTTCATCTAAATAAAATTGCTTAGAAATTAATTCTTTTACTTTTATTTCTCCAGATGTTAATCCATTGATAGCTTTTTCAAATGGTCCACATCTACTGCTATAAAGGGTTAATTCACGTACTACAATATCAGTTAGATTAATAGGAGTGTTAAGTCCATGGGTGCTTTTCAAATGAACTTTTCCTTGAGTTCTACAAGAAGCAATAATATCATCAATTGCATCAGGATTGCCCGTTGCATCTACAACAATATCAGCACCCAATCCATTGGTAATGCTTTTAATTTCTTTGGGGATATCTTGACATTTTAATCTATTTGTTAAATATTGAGCACCAAACTTTTTAGCTAAAGCCAGTTTCCTATCTGATCCATCTACGACAATCAATTTTAATCCTTTTGACAGGGCTACTTGGGTAATTAATAAGCCTAGTTTACCTAGTCCAAATATAGCCATTATTTTATCGTCTTGATCCAATGGCATCATCTCAAATGTCTGATAAGCTGCCGCTAATGGTTCGACAAAAGTAGCTTCTTCATATGAAATTGTGTCAGGAACTTCATGTAATAAATAAGATTCGATAGCAATAAATTCAGCAAAAGCCCCATCAATATCAATCCCAATTGCTTTACGGGATACACACTGAGTAAATAGTCCTTGTTTACAATAAAAACAATCAAAATCAATATTACTATTTATTTCTGAAGTAATTCTTTTATTTAACCATATTTGTTTGACATCTTTCCCTACTTTTACAATGTCACCTGCGAATTCATGGCCAAGTATAATTGGTGTAGGAGTTGGTAAGGAGCCACTCACTATAGCTAGATCTGTACCACATATCCCAGCAGCACTAACACGCACTAAGACTTGTGAATTACTTATCTCAGGTACAGGAACAGATCTAATAGTAATTCCCTTTCCATCAAAAACCGCTGCTCTCATTTTTTTACAAATTACTTCATTACATAAAATTTTTTTCTTCTATCTTCAAATATATCATTGAATTCATTGAGTTTTTTATTTCTCGCCTTTTTTATATCTATACTGACAAAATCAGCATGTATCGTGTCAATGGGGGCAGAAGATAGAACTTCACCATTATAAGAAGTGATCTGGCTTGCGCCCGTAAATTTAAAATCATCAGGACCTCTTTTTTCTTGACCAACTCTATTTGAAGTTATGGCATATACGCGATTTTCTAAGCACCGTGTAACCATCGCTTTTTGACAATAAGGAAGGACTAAATTAGCAGGATGTGCAATAATGTCGGCTCCTAGAAGAGCAAGTGATCGCATCATCTCTGGAAATATCCAATCAAAACATATCATTATTCCAATACTTGTATTCTTGACTCGAAATATTTCTAGCTGTTTATTTCCGGGAGAAAACCACAATTTTTCCTTATAATATAAATGAATTTTTCTATATGTACCAATAACTCCATTTTTTGACACTATCATTGCTGAATTATATAATTGGCCGTGATCTTTTTCAGCAAAACCACCAACAATTATAGCATCTGTCTTTTTAGCTAATCCCATTAAGAATTGAGCTGTTTTCCCATCATCAGTCTCTGCAATCAACTCTACTTCTTTTTTTGATATAAAAGCATACCCTGATGAAAATAATTCAGGTAAAACAATCAAATCTGCCTTAATATCAACTAATTTCTTCTCAACTTGTTGAAAATTTTGAGTTTTTTGACCAAAGATAGGTGAGGCTTGAACATAACCAACTTTCATTATCCTTTTCCCCTGAAAAAATTCTTACTTAAGAGTCATTTAAATTATTAAGAAAATATGAGTAATAAAAAAAAATAATTTTATGTTTATTAATCAAATCTATTTAACCACTAGGTGAGAAAACTCCCGCAAAAACAAACCAAGCTAAGAAAGTTTTAGATATCAGGCTTAATAACTGATATACTCGTTCTCCATAAAGATAATCCTTCCACTTTCCTACACCTTTATATTGCAACACCATATTAATCGCAAAAGTATTAAAGAAAAATAATTCTATGCCATATATCCAGTAAACAAACCAAGGAATTTCTCCTCCAATCACACTTGTATTTATGAAATAAGCGGTAATAACAATCCAAGGAACAGCTCCAATTATAACTCCTAAAATAAAGGGAGTCCATTTCGTTTTTTCATTGTTTTGACGAGTATAGACATTATACAATTCCATCATCAATCCAAACATGTTCATTATAGCATTTGCCATGAAGATAGCAAATAGAGTCCAGAAATCCCATACTCCAAAGAAAATTGCTATTAATACAACCATGACTGAACTTGAAAGAGCATATTCAAACCAACGTATTTTATTTATGCCCTTTTTTAAATTCCTTATATAGCTTTTATTAAGCGGATAAGCAATTAATAAATGTGCAACAGCAGATAACAGTATAAAGGAAGCAACAAAAGCTCCAAGTGCTCTAAAAGTAAACAGTACTTCAGGATTTGGAGAAATTTGCAATGGAAGTAACTGAAATTCTAAATAGAAAGTGTAAATATCCGTAGAAAATGCTAACTGAGGCAAAAATCCAAGTAAAAACATTAGAACTCCCTGAATTAAATGTAAAAAACCCATATTTCTGTTAAATTTCGTTAGGTATTCGAAAGTAATTTTTGATTCGGGAATTAACCATACTTCTTTTAATATTTCATTTGATTTCATAATTAAAAATATGGAACTCTATGATATAAGCCATATGTCTTGATTTTATGTATTTTTTTCGGATTTCGTATTAATCTAATAAGATTTTAATGATTTTTAATAATTTTTTAAAAATCTAAATTTTAAAGCAACATAAACGAATGAAATATAGAATTTTTTATGATTTTTTAGTTCGAACTTTTATCGTGGCGTCTTAGGTACAGTTCTTCGTATTTTTCACGAACTTTTTCAACAACTTCAATTTGTTTTTCAATTATTTCTTCCAGTCCATCTTCAAAGAATAAGTTCTTTTTATATTTTTTTGCTGGAGCTCCAATATATATCCATCCTTCTTCTAGCTTTTGACCAACCATCGCTGCAGATGCTCCAGCTAAAATGCAGTTCTTTCCAATATGGGCTCCAGGCATTACCACTGAATGAGCACCAATCCTTACATTATCCTCAATTATCGT
>CAYZTE010000059.1:0-5422 GCA_964481225.1 uncultured archaeon
AAAGTAAACAATCAAATTCAAATCTCTTCAAACTCCCTTGAAGCAATTAGAATTACCATCAATGGAGCTCTTCAAAAAAGATTAGGAAGACAAAATTTCCGACTTAGAATACGACCAAAACCCTTCCAGAAAATTCGAGAAAATAGGATGTTGGCTTTTGCGGGTGCAGATCGCGTACAATCAGGAATGAGAAATTCCTTTGGAAGATCTATAGGAGTATGTGCTCGAGTTAGAGCAGGACAAATAGTTGCGGAAGTAGGGTGTTATATTAAAAACCTCCAATTAGTTAGGGATAGGTTAAGGGTTGCTAGTATGAAGATCTCAAGTTCTTGCCAAATTGTAATCCTGAAATATAAAACACCAGCGCTCTTAAAACAATCAGGATTGCCATTATATGATGATAAAAAGCGTAGAGAAATTCCCCTATACGAGTTAGCAACGGTTTAAATACACAAAAAAATAACTATTTAAAACCCTTACGCTTGTTTTTTTCGTTCTTTGAGGACAACCAACTATTTTTTTCAATTCACTTAAATGAACACTCTCTATTATAAGATTACTTAAGAAAAAAATCAATTTCAATTGCATTTTACTTCAAGTTAGATGTGTTCATAATGGAAGTTAAAAAAAATGAAGAGATAATTCAAGAACTTAAAGATATTGATATAATTCCTGAGAATATTAAGAGAGAAAAAAAATCAAATATTTCATTCATCCATGTTTTTGAATCTGATATAACACCAACTCCAAAATTTGAATTAACTAAAAAATCAATTCGTAGGAAGAGGAAATTAGAGAAACAAAAAGCTAAGGCACTCTTAATTGGAAAGCAAGAAGAAGCAAAAGCATTTTGGACCCCTGAAATGAAACTTGGGTATTGTAAGCATTCAATGAGAAAATTTATCTCATTAAGAGAATTGCAAAATCCATATTATCTTTAATTTTTTTTAGTTTTAACTTTTTCATAATTTTTTTTTAATTTAATTTCACTCGATTTCTTGAAGATATTCATTAGAAAAACTCCCATAATAATTACTATAATTGAAAAAATTAACCAAATAGATACTATTGCTCCTTCTATAATTATTAACTCAAAAATGACTGGAACTGCTATATACAAGGAATTATACATGGGAACTAATTTTGACGCATCAGCGCCTTTAGCAAATCCTACTTGAGTAAGTATGAGTGCGAATAACCCGAAAAAAAAACTAATTAGAAAAATAATGCTTAGTAATTCTAATCGAAAAACTCCTGCAAAAGCTTCAATAAAGTTACTGGAAGTTAGCCCCATCCTCTTAAAAACATTATCCATCCCTCCAAATGTTCCTGCAACTGCCCCAAAAATGAAGGCAATTGCAATCTTTGTTTTCCAAGAAAAACTGATAAGTATTATAAAAAGTATCGTAATGATAATCATCAGGATGAAGAAATTCGTGTAATTAATATCTCCAGCTTCAGGTGGCTCTATGATATAAAGAAATCCTACCATTGTCGTTCCAATAACGATTAATATGGCTCCAATTAATTCTGGCTTGTTAATCTCCTCATGTAATATGTAATGTGAATAGGTCATCAATAATATGAGTCCTAATCCGAATACACTGGAAAAGACTGTTGCTGAAGCAAAAGATGTCCCTATTACTTGCCAAATTGGTATTGTATTATTTAAAGCAAATCCTATAATGTAAATTAACGGTTTTTTCCCTTTTTCTTTTAAAGACTTCTTTCTTGAAAAAATTTCGATTCCATGCCTTTCCATTGCTTTTGCTAAATGAAGAAGCATGGTGTTGATTATTCCGAATAATAAGCCCAAAACAATTATCTCTGCCATTGAAAATCATTAGATATGATTATAATCATAATTTATTCGAAATACTTAGATAAGTCTATTTTAATTATAAAATATTATAAAATGTAGTTGATCACAAATTAAATACTTTTAAAACTATTTGAAAAATAACATTGAAAGATCTCGAACCCTTCTTTAACCCGAAAAGTATTTTAATTGTTGGCGTGTCAAGAAAAGCCTATACTTTTAGTTATACAATATTAAAGAACCTTTTAGAAATATTTTATAGAGGAAATTTATATATTTTAAATCCTAATGCCGATGAAATTTTGGGGGTTAAATCCTATCATTCATTGGAGGAATTACCTGAAATTCCAGAATTAGCTGTAATCGTGTTAGGAAAGAAGATTGCTGAAATCTTTGAAAAATTGGCTAATTTTGGAGTGAAAAATATCGCAATTGAATCTGAATTAAGAACCGAAACTGAGGATCCTGTATTAATAGAAGAATTAAATGAAATCAGTGAAAAGTATGGCGTGTCCTATATGGGACCTTCGATGGTTGGTATAATTAACTTTAATAATAATTTTACAAGTTCAATAATCCCTGTAAGGCAATATCTAATGCAAAAACATAGGAAAATTAAGGAAGGTGTTAGCTTTATCGCACAATCAGGTGGATTGGCTGGTGCAATGGGTTGGTGGGCACCATCACAAGATATCCCAATTTCAAAAGTTATCCATTTAGGATTTGGTTTTGATATTAATGATTCTGACGTTTTAGAATACTTCAAAGAAGATAATACAACTAAAGTAATTTCTCTTTTTTTAAGAGAAATCACAGATAATATTATTAGAGCTGTAAAACATATTACACCGATTAAACCAGTACTGTTTTTTTACGTAGGAAAAGATGAGGAAAAGGAAGAACAATTGACAAAAGCAGGAGGAATTAGTGTAGCAAGTTATATAGAACTATTCGAATTTGCTAAAGTTTTTTTATGGTGCCCAGAACCGAAAGGTCCAAATTTAGGAATAATTGGACCCAGTTCAGGTGCAATATATGTGATTGTTAAAGAGATGAGAAAACAAGGTTTATCACTTGCTAAAGTGACTAATGAACATAGAAAGATCATCCTTGATAAAGTAGGGGGCTCAACATGTAATTTAGGTAATCCTGTTGATTACTGGCCACCTGAAAGATTTGTTGGAACCAAAATTTGTGAGATATATAATACTTCCTCAAAAACCTTATTAAAGGATGAATCCGTTGATGGTTTAATTTTAGCTTTAGAATTCTTCATAGAAATTGAATTTGATTTTATTATCTTTGATAAAATTAAAAAAACATTTCCAGACAAACCAATAATTACAATTTTAATTCAGGCAGAACACGAAGGTGCTAAAAGAGTTATTAAAGCTGCTTCAGAATTAAAAATACCTGTATTTGAAAATGAAGTAGAACGTGCTGTTCGCGGATATAAATTACTTTATGATTGGCATTCAAAAATAAAAAAGAAATAAGGAATTAACTAATGAAGATATCTTTTAATTCTTCAGGAACTTCCCCAAATTCATCCATTAAAGAAAGGCCATAAACTTTTTCTCCACATTTACACCCTTCTCCTTCAAACAAGTAAAACTTGAATTGATTTCTCCAATTGCAGACCTGTACATTGATGATATTAACAATTTCACCACAAACGCAATAGATTGCCATATTTTCAGAATAGTTCGGGATTATTTCACTGAATTTTTTTCGGGCTTTTTCAAATTCAGATTCATTTAACATTTGATTAATTTTTTCAGCAAGCGCATATTTGAGCGTAGGAATAAAATTAGTGATAACTCCATCCTTTCCTTTTAATTCTGTGAGCACAATGAAGTTTTTCTCAAGCTTTTCCGTTTTCCTTTTTTCTATGACATCAGGTTTTTGTAATTGTTGAATTGACTGTGGTAATGGAAATGGTTCAAAACCCGGAGGATATTCAAATGTATAAAAGTATTGTATTGATCCCCTAAATCTTTTTTGATTTAATAGCCTTAAATTTTCATAATCTCTACTATGGAGCACGAATTTTATTAATTCAAGGGGAACTTTCAATTCTAAAAGCCTTGCCCTGATGTTATCTAATAGCTCACTAGCAAAATCCTTTAAAATCATGATATCACCTCTACTTTCCGCATATATCTGGTTTTTATTCTGCTCCTTAAATTCAAGCCACTTCTTAACAATACCAGTCCTAATCAATTGAGGCACTAAGCACAATCCGCATAAAAGTGGAATAAGAAAGAAAAGTTGTATGGGTAAAAACGTTAATACAAGAATTCCAACGAATAGTGGTATCGTTATTATTAAAGTTAATTTTCGCAAGCGCTTATCTATTGATCCCTTTATCCCTTTATCAAGTGCAAGATCTTCTGCTCTCTTCTTCAACCCTTTGATGATATCAATGATATTTTTCGATTGGAAACTTTGCTTGAGTAATTTATCTTCTTCCCGTCCCTTTCCAAACGAGCCTATATGTGCTGTCATTTGAACGATGTAATGTCCTAAAGAACTGTCTTTAAAAATGAAATCTAATGTTTCTTCTGCGAAATAGTCTAAAAAACGCACGATGAAAAGTTTTTTCTCAATATCTTTAATCTCTATGGGGCTTAATCCAAGGGCTTCTTGAACCATTTGATTTTGTGTTTTCTTAACTTGTTTCTCCGGTTTTTTTCTTTTTTTTTCTTGCTTTATCGAACTTTCAGGCTTTATACCTTCATCTTTTTCAATATCATTCATAATATAATTTAAAACTACAAATTTTTAGTATAACGTATTTAATTATTCACAGATAATTAACTTTTGGAAATATATTAGGAATGTAAAATAACTGCTTTTATTAAGAAACTATTAATTTCTTAAAGATAAAACTGATGTATTCATGTAAGAATTAAAATTAAAAAGAAATAATCAAAATAACCTAAACGTTCAATTTATTCTTGTTAGAATGGAACACTTACAACTTCTTTGATCTCAGGAACGAATTGTTTAATTGCTCTTTCAATTCCATACTTTATCGTTTGTTGCGCATGCATGCATCCGGCGCAATGTCCCATTAATCGAACCTTGACAGTTCCATCATCTGTTACTTCGACTAATTCTACGTCTCCTCCATCCATTTGCAATTGAGGGCGTATCTTTTCAATAACTTGTTTTACTTTATCTTTATCCAAACTAATTTCACTTAATTATGTTATATTCTTTAATATTGAAAAGAAAAATAAACTTTTAAAGAATTGCTTTTATATTTTATTAATATTCCTTAAAAACTATTATTCTTGAGAAAGAATTTCTATATTTTCATTATAGAATAAAGGAATTCCGATAATTAATAACATTAAAGAAAAAACTCTTCTTTTTTAACGTAAGAAAAAATTAAATTGCTGGTTTGCATTGATCATAGAGAATTTCATAAAACAGCTAAATGAAGCTCGAGAATTAATGCTACAAGAGAAATATAAAGATGCAATTAAAATACTCGAGAAATTAAAAGAAATTGAAAAAAATAACAATTATAATTATGATTTAATTCATCAATTATATCAATTAGATTCTAATTGTAGGTCAGTTTATAATCAACAA
>CAYZTE010000059.1:5522-12492 GCA_964481225.1 uncultured archaeon
AATTCATCAATTATATCAATTAGATTCTAATTGTAGGTCAGTTTATAATCAACAAGTTATTTTAAACCACATAAAGAGGCTTTCAAAGGATAAGAGTTCAATCTCCTTTCGAGATTTGAATCAAGTGATTCAAAAAGCCGGCGAAATTAGTACAAGTGAAGATACTTTAAGAAAAGAAGTTGAGCTCTTAATATTAAGGAATTTGTTAACTTGCAAAATTGAGGGAAATCACCTATTATTTTAAGTTCATTGGAGTTTCTTTGAATTTAATTCTTCTCTTCAAAATAAAGGAAAAAATTATTGGCTTTTAAAAATCTATTTTTATAGTTAAAATGTTATTAGCATTATATTGACTCGAAAATATCTCTTTTGTCATCAACAGAAAAAGAATTGCCCTTTCAGGATTCTTGATATTCAATTAGATATTTTCATCTGTAATTTCTATAAGGAATTTTGGCGCGTATTTAATGACGGGAACTCTTTGGGAGTAAGGTCCTTGCTTAGCAGAGCATGTGAATGGATACAGAAAGAAGAGAAGCGATTGGATTTTATTTGTAAAATTTCTCGTAAGAAGACCTTGGATTTTTTAGAAAAAGCTCAAGTAGGGGATACTTTATTTTGGACAGCTTATTCAAAAGATGTAAAGCTTCTTGAGAAGCCTACTGAGTTTATCCAGAGCGCAAAGATTAAGTGTCAGGCATCTAATGGTAAGGTTGTTGAAATTCCGACATATCTACTTCGTAGGATTTCAAAAGGGAACTATCACGGTGAATATTTCATTGAGGGGATTGAGAACGAAAAGAAAGCAAAAGAATTAGAATATAAGGTAAAATATCATAGCTTTAGAGCTAAAATCGAGAAAAAAGATAATGGATTCCTTTTAAAAATTTATGGAGATTCGCAACAGGAAGTAGATGATTTCATTAATCTCTCTTTAGAACAGGATTTTGACATCTCTCCTTACATATAAGTTTTGAAGTCACAATATTTGAAAAAGTTCAAATTAATTGGTTTGAATTAATCCATAGTTATTTTTATCAAAGAGTTGTATTCTAATAACAAGTTCCTTAAAGTAAACTATATTTTTATTTAAGGTCAAAATGGCATTTTGTAATTCGAGGCATCATAAGAATATGGAAATTATTATCTGTTAAGAAAAAATCTTGGCTTTTATAAATCTATAATTAAATTACTTTTTGTGATTATTGACCATTGTGATAAAATAATAAGCATAAAAATTGTGTATTTTGGCGCAGCGCTTTCAGGTAAGACTACTTCGATTAAGTCTTTATTTTTTCATTTTGGAAGGGGTGAAGAAATTCAAAGTATTGAAAGCACTGTAAATAGAACTCTATTCTTTGATTATGGTACAATTTCGTTCCAAAACCAAGAATGGCTTTTAAAGATACACGTTTACACGACTACTGGCCAGAATTTCTATTTAATAACAAGACCAATTACTCTAAAAGCTGTTGACGGAATAATTTTTGTCTTAGATTCTCAAAAGAAAGTATTTGATCGAAATTTAATTTCTTGGAAAGAATTAGTCTCTTATTTTGAGGATTCTTTAGAAAGGCTTCCGATTATAATTGCCTTTAATAAACAAGATTTGCCAAATAAATTTAATCCTATAGAATTTTTGAGAAAAATTGGATATCATAATTATAAAAACATCGATACAAGATATACTATTGCAATAAACGGAGAAGGAATCTTAGAATGTTTTGAAGATATTTTAAGATTAATTTTAAAAAAATTTTATGACCATAAATTAATTTCAGCCATAAATTAAGTTTCCAACTTTAAAAATGATTTTAGAAAAAACTTGTCGTTGATACAGGAGATTGTATCCTAATACTTTTTTGACTGTTATCCTCTAAAACTGAAATTAGTGCCGTAACATCTTGTTTTATTTCATAAACTATTTCTTTTTCTTCATTTTTTTTCCACGTGTTAAATCCGATTAAATTTGGAGCGGTTTCAAATAATCCTTCTTGTAATCCTGTAACTTTAACCGTGACTCCATTAAGCTCTTTATTTGAGATGTTTTTTAATCTTAATTTATACTTATCAATGTCAGAATCAATTGAAATCACTTTATAGGTCTTTTGAAATTTAGAAGAGATATCCTCAAATAAAGATGGGGTAGCTGCTCCTCCTTCCACAAATAAATCGACTGCAACTTTTTTCTCTAAAATAGGTCCTCCCACAATGGTAATTGGAACCTCAAACTTAATCGGTTCCATTCCATATTCCGGTTTCTTTTTCCCAATTATTAAAAGAGAGTATATAGTATAGGCACCATATCTAAATCCAAATTGTTCTTTTTCAGAGGGAGACCATAAATAATTATGACTTGGCTCGGCAACTTCTGGAACCTTTAAAAGTAAAAATCCCTTGTCCAGATCGCTTGTACGTGCATCACCTGCTATAGCTGCTGGAAGTTCCTCTACCTTACGGCAATTCTGTCCATATGCTTCACAGTAACACACTATATTCGAATTTTGCAACAACCTCACTTCTATATGCTTAAGTACTTCCGATGTAAAACTAATTTTAATCGTTTCACCTGGCTTGTAGATATCTTTTGTAAGCAGAGCATTTAATCCTGATATTGAAAATGAGATTGGATTTGGTTGTTTCACTTGAAGTCCTGAATCTTTCGCCTTTATTTCGATATCTTGAGTTTTATTAATAACCAAGTCATCTTCGGGATTAATGGGATTTGGTTGCCTTAAAATTAGTTTTAAGAAATAGTTTAAATTTCTATTTTTTATCGTAGGGACAACATTGGTTTTAATCAACAGAGATTTTTCTCTTATATATTCTCCAGCTTCAAAATGTCCTTTTGAAAAAATCTCCTCTTTTGAAACTTGAAGTTCTCTAGCACATGGTGGATTGGTAATCAATCTTACACCACTCCACAAAATATCAGTATCCTCTTCAAAAATGAATTTAGTTCTAATATTCAATTTATCTCCAATAAACACTGAATCCTTGTTCAAATTTTCTACTTGTAATTTTACCAAGTCCAAACAGATTTATTGTTAATTTTTATGTTAATTTTATTAAAAGATAGATTTTTATAAAAATTTTTTATTATTAATTGTTAAGACTTAACGATATAAGTATTTTAGCTATTATTTTAAGATTTTTCGCGCTATTGTTAAAGCTTTAGTCAATTTTTAGCAATTTTTCATATCAATGAGTTAAAATCATCAAATTGCTAAAAAGTAAATAACTTAAATTGCTATTTTAATTATTATACAAAAAGAAGCAATAATAATAAGAAAATGACAAAAAGCTTAGACAAGAATATCAAAGCAATACTCTTCGATCTAGATGGAACCCTTCTAGATGTCAATTTAGACATGTTTATTTCACAATATTTAAGATTATTAGCTAAAAGCGTAGCTCACATTATCCCACCAAAAAAATTTATCTCAAAGATTATAGAAGCTTCTAAAGCGGTTGAGAAAAATAATGGTTTCATTACAAATATAGACGTGTATGCTGAAGCCTTTTTTCCTTTAGAAGGGCAC
Organism: uncultured archaeon; assembly: GCA_964481225.1. Lineage (GTDB taxonomy): Archaea > Asgardarchaeota > Lokiarchaeia > Sigyniarchaeales > SOKP01 > Loki-b32. Next base: position 9,065 of record CAYZTE010000059.1, read on the forward strand.
CTTCGCGAGGAGATTGAACCTTACTTCGACGGATTTTATAAAAATGATTTTCAAAACCTACGACAATATGCTCAGAGAAAACCGGAGGCGAGAGAAGTGATTCAAATTGCTTTCAATAAAGGGTATGATGTTGTTATTGCCACTACACCTCTACTTCCAGCAACCGCAATTGAACAACGCCTAGAATGGGCAGGTGTGGCTGATTTTCCTTACCTTTTAATAACTACCATCGAAAATAGTTGTGCTACTAAATCTTTATCCCATTTAATTTATTATGAACAGATTTTAGATAAGATAGGGTGGCCAGCAGAATCGTGTTTGATGGTTGGTGATGAAGAAAAAGATATGGTTGCTGCAAGATTAGGAATGAAAACCTTTTTCATTGAAGGAAAAATTCAAAATTTTGATAATAGCGTTCCAGAACCTACATATAGAGGTTCTTTAACAGATTTAAAACCTTTGCTTTAAAAAATAAATCTATTTTTTTATTTTGGAGAAGTTTTGTTTCTCAATAGAAAAATGGAATATCTATACCCATGTATACCCTATTTTGGTCATACTATAAATTTGAGAGGGGTCTTCCAATAATACTTTAGCTAAGCATTTAGCACAATAATACACTTCTTTACTTTTATCACTAAAAAAACACATGAATAAATTGCTCTTTATTAAACAAGATTCGCATCTCACACTCTTCATTCTCTTAAAAAAGAATAAAAATGTTATTATTAAAATCTCAATAAATTTTTGTTTAAAATCTTATATTCAAATTTGGAAGTAAATGGAGTAAAAATTAAATACAAAATCTTTTATGAATTTCTTTGAACGAGTAGATTATAATTTCAAAATTTTCCTGATATAATACTAATGGATCATAGAATGCCTTCAAAAAATGATTTAGAAGTAACAGAGGAAATTTTAAGCATCAATCCAAATAGTAAAATAATTTTCATAAGTGCGGATTATAGTGTTAGAGATAAGGCTTTAAAAATGGGTGCAATTGATTTTTTAGGAAAACCTATAGATTTCACGAGTTTATTTAGGATAATTGAAAAACATATAGTTAAAAGCGAATCTCATTAAAATGACTATTATTTATTTAAACTTTTATTAATCTCGCTATATCTATAACAATCAATAACATGATCATTTACCATTCCAACAGCTTGCATGAAGGCATAGCAAATTGTTGGTCCTACGAATTTAAATCCTCTTTTCTTTAAGTCTTTACTCATTAACTTTGAATCCTCTGTTTTAGAAAGTAATTCTGACAGATCTTTAAACTTATTTATTATTGTCTTATTATTTACAAATTTCCATATGTATTTATCAAAAGAACCAAATTCTTTTTGAACTTTTAAGAAAGATTTGGCGTTTGATACCACAGCTTCTATTTTTCGTCTATTTCTTATGATACCTTTATCATTCATTAATTCCTCAATTTTTTCTTCACTATATTGAGCTATTTTTTTATAATCAAAATTATCAAATGATTTTCTAAAATTCTCACGCTTTTGCAATATTGTACTCCAACTTAATCCCGCTTGAGCTCCTTCTAATATTAAAAATTCAAAAAGGAGACGGTCATCGTGAATGGGTGAACCCCACTCCTGATCGTGGTAATCTCTCATCTCTGGGCTATAATCAGCCCACCCACACCGTTTTACCATTTTATTATATTTTGTAATAAGAATTACACTCTTGTTTAAATTTTTTAAAATTTTAGAACTAAAAAAAGATATGAAGAAAATTATTAATATGATATTTTAAAGATTAATCCGTATGTGCGGATATAATCAAGTCAGCAAATAACTTCATGTCGTTTAATAACATGTTAAATTTGTCTTGAGATTCTCTATCTAATTCACCAGATCTCATAACAAGTACGGAGATGATATACTTAAAGATATGTAACTCAATTTCTTTTCCATCTCCATCTCGGCCGCTAAACTTAGCGGAATCTGACATGAAAATGTTTTCTCGAACTGTATTACATGAATTTATAAAATCTCTTAAATCTCCTCTTAAAGTTAATCCACTACTAACTCCTTGAACATTATGTACTATTACATTGCCTGAAATATCAGCAATTATGACCTTAGCTTTAATCTCATCAAGTTGCTTTTCGGCTTTCTCAACATGAGCTTTTAATTCAGCGTATTCAGATATCAAAATATCCCTAAAAACTTTAGCTAACTTATCCTGTTCATATATACTAGTAAGCATGTAATCAAAATCATAGTCTTTAAATATACCTAAGAAGATTTCCTTGGCATTTTTAACATTCGTATCCAATAATTCCTTCTGATAATCCGTAGTATCGAATTTATGTAAGAAGAGAAATATCTTGGGTCTTTCATTATTCTTACGGTAAAGATCTAATAGATTTATGAAGTATTCCTTTGCGTCTTCAAATGTTCCGGGCTCGTGTAGTGAAACTATAGGAATTAGGATATCCGTTCCTCGAAAAATTTCAGAAAAATTTCCTGAAATGTATTCTTTTCGGAATTCTTCTTGGCCACCAAAATCAAATATACCAACTTGTAAACCAAGGAATGGATGTCTTCTTGTTTCGTAGAGTATTGTCGGTGCTAAACCTTTAGTGTCCTCTGGAGATTTCGCAGCAAAAGCAACTGAATATACACTTGTTTTACCACATCCACTTAGTCCAACTAAACTAATTTTCATCTTTAATTTTCCTATTTTTAATGTTTTTAATAATAATTTATTTCATTTAACTTTTTTAATAAAATTTTATTTAGATTTTTATTCTTTTGGTGCTATTTTTAGTGTTCTGGAAAAGATTCTTCCAAACGCTTCGGTTGAAGCTTCAACTAATATATTCGCTTTAATAGGCTCACCATCGGGTATATCTAATGGATATCCTATTTCAATAGTTTCAAATGGAAATAATTCTGTGATAGTTGTTATCCAGGGTTTTTTTTCAAATAACTCCTCTACAGTTACAACTCTAATTTTCATAGTTTCTAAAACATAACCTATAGTATTTGTTAATGAAATGTTTAGAATCCTTTCTTCTTCATTTAAATCCTTTGAAACACTAAGAAATTTTCTTGCTCCAAGAGAAGGCTTGATATCAGAAGGTTTAACTTCTGGTTTTGTTTCTATTCTTGTTTCTTCTTTTGTAGTAGCATCTCTTACAATGAATACTTTCCGTTTTCTTATAGTATATTGAGAAACTTTCTTAAGTTTTGCTAAAAATAACACTGCGTTTAGATTAATTGCATTAAAAGGTTCTATTTTAATAAAACCTTTTTCAGCACCATCTTCAATAATTTCAGTACCAATACCGGTTCTAGCAAATACGGTATTCTTATTTGCTCCACTCCCTACTGAACCAACAGAGATATCTGCATTTTCAGCTGTCAAATCAGTACAGAAATTACAACTCGAAGATTTAAACTTAT
>CAYZTE010000060.1:0-12277 GCA_964481225.1 uncultured archaeon
TGTGATTTAATCATTGATATTGATGTGGATCATTTTTATACTCCTTGTAAAGATGATCATGATCTTTGGTATTGTAAGGAATGTGGTAAAAATGGAATCGGAATGGTGGAAAAATGTCCAAAATGCGGCAAGCTCAAATTAAAAACATTAAACTGGATTTGTGAAGAATGCTTAAATATTGCAAAAAATGAGATTTTTAAATTGATCTATGAGTTTTTAATACCAGACTTTGGAATTCAGGCTGATCAAATGAAAATTACCTTCTCTGGTCATCGAGGGTATCACTTAAAAGTTGAAAATGAAAAAATAAGGACATTAACTAGCAATGAGCGCAGGGAAATTATCGATTATATTACAGGAGAAAACATTTCATTTGAAATTTTAGGATTAAGAGAAAAACAAGATACAATTTTTGGCTTCTCTAAAGAAAATATAGGATGGTCCCAAAAAATTTTGGAAAAATTAGAAGATATACTAACCAAACCAGATCAAGATATTGAAAATTTATTAATGGATAAAAGAAAATTCAATTTTTCATCGGATATGATTAGAAGTTTCATAAACTATAAGAACGATTTTCTAAACGTTCTTTCAAATAATCAGAATAATGTCTGGACAATCGAAGGTTTTGGATTACCCAGGTGGAACAAACTTTTAAGAGGAATAGTTGATGAAATTGGGGTAGAAGTTGACATTCCTGTGGCTATTGATATTCATAGACTCATAAGATACCCTAGCTCCTTGCACGGCAAGACAGGATTTAAAGTCCAAGAGATATTTCTCGATGAACTTGATGATTTTAATCCATTAGATGAAGTTAATGATAAATTAGATCCGATTGTATTCAAAAGTAAAGTACAAACTACTCAAAAATTAGAAATTATTGAGGAAAAAGTGCCAGTAACAAAAATCAAAGGAGAAAAATATGGACCTTATTCTAAAGGTCAAAAGGACGAGGTCCCTCACCATATTGCGGTATTTCTTTTATGTAAAGAAGTAGCAAGAACCATTTGAGTTAAAATTTTATTTATATGAACACTTCTTAATTATATTAATGTGAATAGTTTCGATATTCATGGATTTAAAAAGAGATTATGAAAAACTATATCAACATTGGCTTAAAGAATTCAAACAAGCAGATTTAGCTGATTTAAATCAAGAAATTTTTAATGACTATGTAAAGATTGTAAATTTCATTACAAACCATAAAGAAGAGGAAAAAGATAAATTAAAGGCTCAAGTATTAGAATCCTATAAAAACAATTTTAACTTCCTTTTTAATGATCTATTAAAGATACGAAAGTTAAAAATAATAAATTCTGCTTTTTCTCTTCAAGAAATTGATTTTAACCATGTTATTGAAGCCGAAAAATTGTTTTTTCAGAACCTCATAAGTTCTGTTAAGGGTTATGAAAAAATAAAAGCTATTTCAATTTATGACGAGGAAAAAATAATTCGACCAGCGATAGCAACCGAAGTTAACCTAGACGAAATAATAGGTACTAAAAGAGTTGAAAAACCACTTGAAGAAATAGCACCTTCAATATCTCAGATAACAAGCGAAATAAAAGAAGAAAAATTTAATTATGTAATAGTTAGGTTCCTTAAAGAAACCCCCGCCTTAGTAGGAATCGACCTCATGAATTATGGTCCTTTTAGAAAAGAAGATATCGCTAGCTTGCCATTGGAAAATGTTAAAATCCTCATTAATGAAAAATTCGCAGAAAAAGTAGAAATTTCTTAAAACTATTTAAATTTTTTATCGAATTCTTCTTTAAAATATTTTAATCGATATTTTCCGTACTTATCAACTAAAGAAAATTTAGGAGGTCTCGGATTTATTAATTGTCCTCCACAATAACGACACTTAGATTCGGGATTCAATAATCCGTATCTATTGCAGTTCTTACATTTTTGAAGATATTTAGGCATGATTACGGCAACATCAATTAAAATAATATATTAATCTCGAATGAATTCAAAGCTTCCATTGTAATCGTCAGCTTTTTGCTCTATAATTTCTAAAGCATCGGATAAGATGTTTTCTGCATCTAAATAATCCTTCGAGATGATTTCTAATCTATAAAAAGGCGCAGCGATATAACTAATAGCTATATTTCTAGTTTCTTTTGGCTCAATTACATGTAAAGCTTCATTTAATGATTCTTTTATCTTATCTATCCCATCTTCTGAAGTGAATGATAAACTTATTCTTCCCGTAATGCTTACAGTAGATATTTCTACGTTCTCATCAATGATTTTTAATAGTGTACTTTTTACCTCATCTGAAACGTCATCAAATTCTTTTAAAATTTCTTCTCCACTTTCTTTAAGAGCTTCAATGGTGTCTTGATACGTATCATAATAATCTAAGACAGGAAAACCAATTAATTCATAAGCTTCATTAAGCGTCATATTAATACCCTCCGCTTCTGTAAGAAATTGTAATAAGTTCTCAAACTTTAGAGCATATTTCCATTCCTTTATTCGATTCTCTCTTTGAGCAGAATTAACCCTTCGTAATGATAAATCAATATGTCCTTTGTATACATCTACTCTTAATACTCGTAGAATAACTCTTTGACCGATCCGAACATAATTACGTATATTTTTAATCCATCTAGAACTTATTTCTGATATATGTATCATCCCTCTGGCACAATCTTCAGAATCCAATCCCTCAAAATCAATTAAATTAACGTAAACGTATTGATTTTGTATCTCTGTTACTTTCGCAACAATAAATTCGCCTTCCCTAGGGAACTTTGTTTTACTTTTTACCATTATATTGACAAGACTATTTAATTTTTATAAATTCTTAATTTTATTTAACGAACTATAATTTTTTATTTTTTTTATCTTTCACATAAAAAAAGCACATGAAAAGTGATTAAAAAATTCCTAATTGGCTTATTCATAATAAGTGGGCTAAAAAAGCCGGGATTAAAAAAAATGTAGCAAATATGGTTAATAGAACAGTAGATTATGGTTTTAATTGGACTTTTTACAAAGAAAATGATGTAGAATTTGAAAATAACGATGATAGTATTATTTTTCAGCAAATAAAATTTTTCCAGGAAGAAGATAAAAATAAAAAAGGTTATATTAAAGCTCTCTATTTACATCATCTTTTGGATTTTTTCAAGGAAACACACGTTAATATTAGTGATCTTGATTTGGTTTTTGAAAAATTCCTTCAAGAAAAAGTTTTAGTTGAATTTTCTGATCCTGAAGGTAAGAAACTAAATTTCCAAGAAGAAATAAATGAAATTTTTGATTTAATAAGAAAAAATAAAAAAGAATTATTTAATGATTTAAAATCCTAAATACATAAAAAATAATAAAGGAAGATTTAATTATCTCATTATGTAAAGCTCAAGCAACCCAATCTATTTCTAATTCTTCAAGTTTTGCTTCTGTAGGTATGCCTTTCTCATTCCAACCCATCATTTTATAATATGTTTTTATTGCACTTTTTAGTTTATCAGGAAGAATAGCAGTTTCAGAAAGCGCCCCTGAAGTATGTGGCTCGAAAAACCTATCAGGTAGCCAATCATCATTTTCAGTAAATCCTTCACGAATATTGAAAACTCTTGCCATTGTTGAAATCCTTTCTCCTGCTTTCATTAATTCCCATATTGAAGTATTCCAACCAGTCACTGCCTGTACTATCTCAGTAAGATGATTATAGGGCCAAGAGACAAGATAACACATCAATAATGCGTTACCTAAATAACGCCAATTAGTATAATAAGTTACTGCTCGTACTTTCTTAGGACTTAAATCATCCATGGAAAGAGGTTCTAAAATTCCAATGAAGCCTTGATAGACCATAACCCTACTATGAGCAATTGTGTCATCATGTAGATTAGTCATATGTTCTGCTCCCGTAGGTGAAACTGCATAACCAAGTCCTAATCCTTGTTTAAGACGAGGCTCATGCATCGGAATCTCCACCCCCTTAACATGCATGGCAAATTTATCTGCTCCATTTTTTATTTCATCAGCAGCTCGTTTAACGCCCTCAGCTAAAACATCACCTAATCCTTGACGTTTTGCAATCATTTCAAGCATTTGAATCATTCCTTCTGAATTTCCAAAGTTCAATTTAATCCCGTTAGTTTCTTTATCTGTTAAAATTCCTCTCTCATAACATTCCATCGCAAATCCAATAGAAACTCCCGTCGAGATCGTATCCAGCGAATATTTATTACAAAGTTCATTTGCTTTACATACTGCGGCCACGTCATCAACTCCACAATTTGAACCTAAAGCGCCCAGAGTTTCATACTCAGGACCTCCATAGATGGAATCCACATTCCATGGACTTTCCATTTTAACAACTTTCTTACAGCGAATAGAGCAAGCATAACATCCATCTTTTTCTAATCCTAACGTTTCTTTAATAATTCTAGGTTCTAAAGCTTTAGCGTTTGAAAATCCTCCATCTCTGAAATTTCGAAAGGGAAGATTACCAGACGAGGCTGCTTGCTCCATATAATCTCCTCCTGTGCCAAACTCAAAATAACCTGCAATTCGTTTCTGATGTATTTCATTAAATAGTTTTGTTAAATCTTTCAATTTCTCTTTTCTATTTGCTTTAGGTTTTTCATGACCTCTTATAGCAACAGCCTTAAGATTTTTTGAACCCATCACAGCTCCCATTCCAGTACGTCCCGCAGCATCTCTTAAATCATTGATTATACAAGCATAACGTACTAACCGTTCACCACCAGGACCAATTTGAGCTACACGAATATTATTATCTCCCAACTCATCTTGTATGATTTTTTGAGTTTCACCGGTATTTTTCCCCCAGAGATGAGTGGCATCTCTAAATTCTGCGTCTCTATCATGTATCCATAAATAAATTGGATTTTTTGCTTTCCCATCAATTATAATCGCATCAAATCCAGCATGTTTCAATTCAGCACCCCAATACCCTCCAACCTCTGCTTCCCCAAAACCCCCTGTTAAAGGCGATTTTGCACCAACGCTGTTTCTACCTGTTCCGGGTATTGCAAACCCAGTTAAAGGCCCAGCAGCAAAAATCAATTTATTTTCAGGACTTAAGGGATCTATACCTGCTTGTAATTCCTTTAAGAGATAATAAGCTACGAAACCCTCACCACCAATATATCGTCGGAAAAAGATCTCATCAGGGTTTTCAATTGAGATTTTTTCTTTAGTTAAATCCACCCTAAGAATTTTACCAGTATAGCCATTTATCATTTAAGACCCTTACATGTTAAATAATTTAAATTGTTATTTAGTTAAATTTCATCTCATTTATATTTCTTATTTGAATCAAATTTTGGTTTTCTAAAATTTGTTAATACTGTTTTATGTTTGAAATTAGTGAATTTCATTAAGAAAAATCTAAAAATCAACATCCAATGAAAAGATTTAAATTTAATTATGGTAATTCAAATTAACAATTGACAAAATTTTTCCTTTAAATTGGAATAATGCATTTTCAATAAAGCTAAATTATTACTAGTAAGAATAAATTGAATTTCAGTAAATTATTACAACTGGTCTCAGAAGCCGCTGAAGGTAAAGATAATATAGAAGAAGGAGCAGTAGGGAGTTGTGGTTATGGATTTGTGTTTAGAGATATCAATTATATTACTAAAATCTTAGACTTAAGTTATAGTGGAGGGGTCTGTTGGGTTGCTACAACCAGAAAAATCTTAAAAGATTGGGAAAAAGATCGGATAAAAGAGTTTGATGATTTTTTAAGGCATAATCGAAATAATGATGTGCTTTTAGCAGGATTTGTTAAAACTCTTGTGCCAACACTAGAATTTGGGGGCGGATATGAACATTTATTTGAGGTGTGGATGTTTGTAAAGACACCAGATAATAAGAGGTTCCCTGCAACTTTTCATTACGGTCAATCTGGGTTAGTCTTTGGGGGGTGGGACCCAAAAAGAGCAAGTCTGTTTATTAGTGATAAGAATTTAATACCTAAATTTCCCAGAAAATTCAACGCCCTTATTAATTTTAGTCCCCATGATTTTTCTGAAGATGAAAAAGAAGCTCTTGCCGAAGCACTTGAACTTGCTCTTCGTAAAGTTCCTGTTTCAGATTTTTATGGAGTATACAAACATGATTTCGGAAATCTACTTATGGGAATTAAAGATGGCAAACCTCTAAGAGTTGAATTAGGCGTTTCTCCAAAATTTAGTAAATTAGATTTATTTTTAAATTATACCCTAAAATTAGGTCTAGATCAAAAAGAATTCGAAAAATGGGATTTTCATTAATAATAAATTAATTTTAATATTTATTGTAAACAGCAATTTAATTAAATTGAGGAAATACACGTTAAAAACAATATTTCCTATGTTAAAATGAAATTGAAATAAAAAGTTAAAAATAATAAAAGAATTGTTGCTTGGATTCAAAAAAATAAAAGCTTTAATGTTGATGTACAGCAAGTATTTCAATCTTTTGAAGACACTTTAAAATTTTCTAAATTGGGTAAATTTTTAGGATATTATTTATTAACATCTGAAAGACCAGCAATCATGTTGGCATTAATTCAAACGATTCAAAAATTAATACCAGAGCATTTGGATTTCGATTATGTAGATGAAGAGTTAAATTTTTTAGATGATCCCTTTAATGACTTAGATTAATTTGTGGTTTTAAAATCATAAGAATTTAGTGTTGTTTCTAATCTGTGAATGAAAGACTTTACTCTTCTTTTAACCTCAAAATTAAGGGTAAAATATAGTAAAAAATATAAACTCATCAACATTCACAATTAACATCTATTAAAAATTATATCAAATTTGAAATTAAATTATTAAAATACATTGAAAATAAAAATTAAAGATTGATGCAATATGAGTGGAAAAAGTAAGCCCCATTTAAATCTTGTAATTATTGGGCACATAGACCACGGAAAATCGACCATGATGGGAGCGATGCTCATTGAAACAGGTGCCGTAACCGACAGAGAAGCTCGTGAATTGGAAAAACTCGCAAAAGAATACGACAGAGATTCTTGGTCTTATGCCTTTGTTTTTGATAGACTGAAAGAAGAACGTCAACGAGGTATTACAATCGACCTCGCTTTCAGAAAATTTGAGACTCCTAATCGGTACTTTACCATCATAGATGCGCCAGGACACGCAGATTTCGTCAAAAATATGATTACAGGTGCGAGTCAAGCAGATGCTGCCATTCTAGTTGTCTCTGGAAAGAAAGGCGAAATGGAAGTTGGAATTGCTGCTAATGGTCAAACTCGGGAACATGCCTATTTAGCACAAACTCTAGGCGTAAAACAAATAGTTGTAGCCGTGAATAAAGCTGATATTTACGACTATTCTGAAGCAAGATTTAATGAATGTAAAGATGCTGTCGGGGATCTTCTAAAAAATATTGGTTTCAAGCTTAAAGAAGTACCCTTCGTACCAACGAGTGGAATGGCAATGGAGAACCTATCAAAGAAGAGCGATAAAATGCCTTGGTATGATGGTCCAACCTTGATCGATGCGATTGATCAATTTATCCTTCCTGAGAAACCAACTGGTAAACCTTTAAGGCTACCAATTCAAGATTCCTATAGTATTAAAGGAACTGGAGTGGTTCCTGTTGGTAGGGTTGAAACTGGTATCTTAAAGAAAGGTGATAAAATCGTCATCATGCCAACCGGTTTCGAAGGGGAAATTCGGTCCATTGAGATGCATCATGAGGAAATTCCACAAGCAATTCCAGGAGACAACGTAGGCTTCAGTATCAGAGGAATCACGATGCAAGATGCTAGTCGTGGTGATTGTTTAGGTCATCCTAATGATCCACCAACGGTGATTACCCCAAAAGGAAAATGGACAGGACAAATTATAGTTATTTGGCATCCTACTGCAATTGCACAAGGATATACACCAGTAATTCACGCACATACAGCACAAGTTGCTGCTAAGTTTCAGAGTTTAGCCAAGAAATTAGATCAGAAGACCGGCGCTGTGATTGAGGATTCACCTAAGTTTATCAAGAAAAATGAAGCCGCCATAGTTGAGCTATCTCCAATTAAGAAAATGTGTCTCGAAAAGTATGAAGTAATTCCAGAAATGGGCAGATTTGCCGTACGCGATATGGGCAGGACCGTTGCTGTGGGTATAGTTAAAGATATCGTCACAGGAGCATAAAACACTATTTTTTTGATTCTTTTAAATACTTTCTTAAAATAAATTTATTTTTTGAACTTCTACTTTTTAATTTAAACCATATATTATTTGATCTTTATGTAAATCAATTTTATTATATTATATTTTCATCAGGACACTCAGATATTACATAAATATTATTTTCATTTTTGTAGTCTTAATTGCCTTTTCTACTTAAAAAGGTTCTAAATGGAAAAGGTCGATTAAAAGTTCTCACAACAAAAACAAAAATTTGTCTTTTAGGGTTAAGTAGTGTTGGAAAATCATCATTGTTAAGCCTGCTTCAAGGTCGGGAAATACCGAAAGAAAGAAATCCAACAGTAGGATTAGAGATTGAAAATTCAATGCTGAACGGAACAAAGGTCAATATTTGGGATTTTGGTGGTCAGGAGAGATATCATTTCATGTGGCAGGATTTTTTAAGAGGAGCTGGTTTAGCTGTTTTAATATGTGATTCTACCGAAGAAAACCTTGAAAAAACTAAAGATATTTACAACAAATTCTCTCGGTATTTAAACACTAAAATAATTGCTATAGCTAATAAGCAAGATCTTCCTGATGCCTTAAGCGTAAAAAAAGTTCAAAAAAAATTAGGTATTCGCACTTATGGAATGTCTGCGATAAGGTTGGATTTACGAGGTAGAATGCGTGAAATTTTAGAATATGAGATTGATAAAGATTAAAAAGAATTGTATATTTTTAAAATATTTTCCCTATCAAATGCGCCAGGCGAATACATTCTGGCAATTTAGAATCTATACAAATCTTCTGCAATAATGAATCTATATTACTAGGTTCGATTCCTTTTGAGTGAAAATATATTTTTGAGATACCTCCCGCAGTTTCAATTTCAGTTTGGTATAAATTTCCAGCACTAAATATATTTAGAATTTTCTCCTCATATCTGTCCTGGAATTTTTTTTTCAATGCTTGTTTAACAGCATCGAGATCAACTTCACGGTCATTAATAGCTATTATCGGTTTAGATAGGGCGTTAAAAATTCGTTCTAGATTAATGATATTGAACCCTCCAAATGTAATAGTATGTGTTATAATGAATTGAACATGTTTTTCATTTTGCTTAACCAATTCTATTAGTTTTTCGGTTGCATCATTTCCATCAATCAGTATTTCTGATTTTACAACTTTCACCATTCTTATGCCTTGACAAACAACTCCTATTAATTGCGTTGTTTTAGAACCTGATTTTAATTCAAACGTTGCGTCATCAAATCCAATTGTTATGGGATATTCTTTCATTTTTCATTCTTTGGGGAAAAATTGTTTAATATGATTTAAAAGCTTGGAAAAGGCAGTCGTGGCATTTTTTATTTCTTCAGCTCTAACATATAAATCGCCCGAAAGATTGGTAGCTAAAAAATCTATTATTTCTTCAATGGTCATATTATTATTAAGCCATACATAAGCTATTATTGATTCAACCGTATCTGCAAAGTCGTGTGCTGTGCCTCTACTCTTCGCAAAGTTTTTCATGTTAGCACTTTTTAGCGCTGTTGCTAAAATGTTTTTACTAACTTTTTTACCTATCCTATAAATCTTACGTCCTTGAGTATTTTTTGTTAAGAATATAGATTTCGCCACAGAATAAGCTAAATTTACAATTCCATCTCCAATTTTAGCTAAACCTTTGTCAGTTCCAATAATTTTTTGAGATTTATTAAGATTTAAATCCTTAATCAAAAACTCATAATCCATTAATATAGGTTGAATTATGGCTTCTTAAAAAGTTTTCATAAGAAGAGATAATATTCATTTAAGTGAGTTTTTGGAACAATTCTTGAACTTCCACAACTTCTTCTCTGAGAAATTCAATTGCTTTATATAGGATGTCTTTAATTTTATACTTTTTATTATCTTCAAGACGAATTAAGATTTTTGGTAGATCTATATCTGTTATTTTATAGGCCGCAATGTTTACTCCTTCTGTTTTTAATAGGTGTTTTACGAGAATGTTACAGAACCCATGAGATTGCCCCTCAATGACAACTTCATGGTCATTCTTCGCTATTCCTTTATTTATACTCACATTCAAGTATTTATAATCAGGGAATCTAGGCTCCTCTTCAAGTTCAAATTCTATTTCTTCTTCGGCTTCACTGACATCAATCTCTTCTATTGGAGGGGCAGCTGACTTAACCTTTTCTTCAGGAATTTTTCTACCTAATTTGGGATATTCGCTCTCAACTTCTTCATCATCTAGTAATTCATCCACGAACTCATCCAAATCACCTTCTTCTTCATCTTTTGGTTTGACTGCTTTTTTCTTTGCCATCATTAAAACTCCAAACTATTAGGATTTGATAACCTTAATAAAAAATATACAAAATAAAATAAATCTTTTATGGTTTGTAAAAAAAAGGCAATTTTCATAAATAGCGGTTTGCTAAATCTTTTAATCGCTCAATTGCTAAGTGTTGAAGATCTCTTGAGCCAAATAATGTAATTTTTATAACTTTTCCCTCAATACTGGCATTTAAATTAATATAATTTACTTTTTTTTGGATATTTTCAAGAAATTTGATTATATTATCTATTGAGCCACTATTATTATAAAAATGGATGACTCTTTTTCCACGCTTTTTCAATAGTCAAACCTTTAAAATGTACCTTGATTTTGATAATTTTAAGTGAATTTTTCTCTAGAAAAAGGATTAAAACCTTAATATTTCAGTAACATTTCTATAATCATTAGCTATCTTTCTGGTTTCAATGTTACCACATCTTGGACATTTCAATTTATTATATCCAATTTTATCAAGAGGAGTTCCGCAAATAACACAATCAGCATAAATAACTCCAAGGTTTTTGCCAATCGTGCTTAACTTGAATTCATTAAAATTGAGATCTGTTATCTTAGCTCGAACTATATCTGTAATTTGAAAGGCATCTTGAATTTTATCAACGTATCTATCTGAGATCTGAGATACATGAATATTGCCAAAATAATTTGAGTTAAAGTGGATTTTTCGGTTTATTGCATAAAAACTCACTCCGACAGAATATTGGCGTAAAAACGTGATGGTTCCAATAACAATATCTCCGATTTTTGCTGTTTTTCGATCTTTTTCTTGATGGGTTTTTATTTCTATTTTTTTTCTCTCACCATCAATGCTAATTAAACCAGATTTGGTGGCGAAAATTTGCCCATCTTTAATGAAGGTGGATTGCTTGTCGGGTAAGAATTCTTCAACAACTCCAAGATATTGGCCTGTTAACACGATATCTTTTTCATTCAAGGATTTTTTGCTCATGAATATCAACAGAAATCTTTTAATTACACAATCTCTTTCTATTTTAAGTAAATATTATAAAATAAAATAATTAAATTTAATGTATTAATTTCAAAAGAGTAAACATTTTTTTGGATGAAAATTAGTAAAAAAGAATTAATTTCCATAATTCAAGACACAGAAACTTACACTACCCCTAAAGTTGAATTAGAACAATATTGTATTGATGCTAATTCGGCGGTTGACATTATATATTTTGCTGGTTTTGAATTTAATGATATTACAGACTGCATAATATTTGATCTTGGAGCTGGTACGGGAAGATTATCTATAGCAAGCGCTTTCTTTAAACCTAACTTCATATTAAGCATCGATGTGGATTGGTATTCATTGCAAGTTTTAAAGAAAAACGTGGAGGACTTAGATCTTAACGGCGTGATTTTCCCAATTTGTGCAGATATCAACTTTTTTGAAATTAAATCTTCTTTTCTTCCTAAAGATGTGAAAATCACGACTATAATGAATCCTCCATTCGGAGTACAAAGAAAAGCAGCAGATAGAATTTTCTTAGAAAAAGCATTCTCATTTTCAGATGTAGTTTATTCGATTCATCTAGCAGGTAAAAAAGTTCAAAAATTCATTTCTAATTATATCAAGAAATTCCATTGGACAATTAATTACATGCTTCCGTTTAAAATGCAACTTGAGAGGTCATTTGAGTTTCATACTCAAAAAACCAAGAGAATTGATGTCAACATTTACCGGTTTATAAAAAATTAAAAAGTTTAGATAATTAACAAAGAATAATTATTGAAAGTCTTTCCAAGTATCTAAATTTTTAGGATATTT
>CAYZTE010000061.1:0-11985 GCA_964481225.1 uncultured archaeon
TTAGAAATAAAAATTGAGTTCTTCAACACAGACATCTTTCTCAGCATCGTTTTCAAGAAAGTTTATTTCAATTTTTTTTATTTTATTCCCTAATAATTTTTGAAAGGCTGTTTCAAAGTATCCCTTATTTGTTCTGCAAAATGCTTTTCCATATTTCAATTTCTCACGATGGCTAATCGGTTCGCGTAAAAAGCAGTGATTTTCGATGATTATTCTATACCTATCATCGTATTGTTCAATGTCTCTTACTTGTATTGAATAAAATTCTTTTAATTCATCCATTAGAATTACTAAAGCTTCAATTATTTCAAATTCTTCTTTATTATATTCCTTTTTTATTCTGTTTGCAATAATTGTTCCTGGAAAGACTCCAGTTTGATATAAAATCGAAAGTAAACTATTGCGACCAAAAACATCATAAACTTTATAGACTAAGGATTCACTTATAATTTCAAGTCCTTTAACTGAATTAATATTTTCAATCGGATTATGAATCCTCTTATTTAACTCTTCTTTATATGCATCCAATATAAAATTCCCCTAATTTTTAAAACTAAGTTTGAAACCTTATAAATTCTTATTTAATAACTTTAGCACGTACTTTTTTAAAAACTTAATTTAAAAAATAAAAGTTTGTTATAAGAGTAAGAACAAAATTCATAAAATTGCGGTCTTCCGTTGGAATAAAAGAATTCCTATTAAAGATATGCCAATACCCCAAGTAAAAATAGCTATTAGATTAATTAGTTAATCTATCCAAAGTTTTCTTAATCTTAAAATGAAGCTAATTTAGCAGTTTTAAATGAATAACTCCTATGATTGGTTGATCTGAATAATTTTTTTAACAGCTTTCTCGACATTTTCATCAATAATTCTAAGAACTTTTTTATAGGTTTCATCTGATGTATAATACGGATCAATAATATCAATGTCATGAGTTTCTCCATTAAATTCTTTTAAAGTATAAGTTTTTTTATCAATGTCCTTAATTTGTCCATAATTTTTGATTATATCAATTGAATGGGATCTTTCCATGGTAACTATTAAATCATTTTCTTCAAGTAACTTACGATTAATAAGTTTTGGTCTAAAATCCGTGTGATCAATTCCTTTCGATTCTAAATACTTACGTGATTCTGTTTGCATGTATGAGAAAGCGTTAATAAAGCCAGCACTTTCAAAAACTAGATCAACATTGTTTTTTTTAGCGTAATAACGAGCTAAATATTCAGCGGCAGGCGATCTTGCTGTATTTCCTAAACATATAAGTAGAACTCGCTTAATCTTATTCACAATTTCTCATTTATTAAAAACTTAAAATTAAAATAAATTTTATGGGAAATGTTAATTCTTAACAAAAATAATAAATAAAAGTTAGCTCTAAAAACTATTAGCAGCAATTAAATTTTAAAAATTAATTATGAAAAGGAGTATAAAATATTGGTTTGGGAAAGTATTTGCTAGAGATGTAGATTTGGAAAAAAACGCATTTCTTTATTTGTTTTTCTCGTTTCTTGCAATTACATTTATAATCGAATATTTAATTCTCAAATATTTTATATACATGGAGGCTGGGAAAGAACGAGAGATTCCCACGCTTATACTCTTTTTTGTAATTTCTATCAGTTTTTTAGCTTCTGGATTTCTTGTTGATATCATTAAGGATAAAACAAGCCTTTACATAATAAATTTACCAATTAGTATTATGGGTTTAATTCTAACTGTTTATCCATATCTTATAATTAGCATTATTGGCTTATTGATTGTGGTGATGACGATACCTCAATTAATCGTGGTATGGTATTCAACACTAGTCCACGAAACGAATATGCTAAATAGAGGAAGGGTAACAGCCATACTTTTAATATCTTGTTTTCTTCTCGGCTTGCTTGGGTCATTCTTTGTTATTTTTGAGGATTTATTCATGTATCTCATCATTATTGAATATATTCTTTTAATCGTTATAATTTGCTATTCAAGGACTTATAAATATATTGAGACTGAAGAGAGGGTCCAATCTGATAAGCAATATTCAAAAATTATTTTTGAGAAACATTTTTTAAGATATTCGATGGCTTTTACTTTTTTAAGTGGTCTTCTGGGAGGTTTATTTAATGATACTTTAGATTTTTTTGGAAGATATGAGATTGATATTTTTACATTTGCAATAGTCTCCTTTTTTTATATTCTTGCAGCAGGCTGGTTTTTTGATAATCTTGGCCGTAAGAATACGTTAGTTATAGGGATTTTAATCGTTTCATTTTTTTATATATCGCATGGTTCTTTTTATATTGAAGAATTTAAAAACAATCCTGATTTTCTAATATTTGGTATTCCACCAAAAATCCATATTTCTATTCATTATGCTTTCGCCGTCCTTCCACTTATACTTGCAATGATTACTATCTCAGGAGATTTTTCAACTGAAAGAGGTAATTTGAAATATAGAGGACGTATTAATGGACTTTACACGTCTTTAATGTTCTTTGGACTTGCAGTAGGATATTCAGTATTTGGATTGATTGATATTCTTTATGCGAATACCAATATGAGACAGTGGTTACCAAACTTTCCAAATTTGGTAAATTCATTTGTTCTAGTTATTGTTCTTGTTTGGATGATGGCAGGGAAAGATATCTTAATATCCAAGGAGAGGGAATGGGCAAAAACATTAAAAAGGCTTTTTATTCTTACTAAAAGTGGAGTTTGTCTATACAATTACGATTTCATGCGAAAATTTCAACCTCAAGAAAACGAAAAAGAAGAGGGATTTGACGAAGACCTTATTTCTGGGGCATTATCAGGAGTTATAACTATCTTGTCTGAAATAACGCGAAGTAAAAAACGTATTAAGAAGATTGATAAAGAAGGAAATCATATTTATTTTTCATTTGGAAAACATCATATTGCTGTATTAATCGCTACCATGGAATTGCCAATTTTATCTATAAAATTAGATGCCTTTTCAGGAGCATTTGAACGGAGGTTCTCTACAGACCTTAAAAGTTTTCAAGGAAATGTTCATCGCTTTTTGCCTACAAAATATTATGTAAAAAGGTATTTTAGTCAAAAATATGCTGAATACCCCTAATAGATATCAATAATAAAGAAGAGTTTTAGACATGAAATTACCTTACTAATAAATTTAAAATACTAATCTTTGTCTAAATTATTTATTTCGATTACCCTTCTAATAACTTTTAAAACCCCTTCTTCAATTCTTTTAAGAACCTTATTATATTCTTCCTGTTCTAAATAAAAAGGATCTTCAATCTCTAAATTCTCTTTTTCACCAGCAAATTGCATTAATAGAAAGACTTTCTTATCGAGATCCTTTACTTGTTTGAATTTCCTCTTTAATTTATCAATATGATGTTTTTGTTCAAATCCTAAAATGAGATCTTGCTTCTCTAGTAATTGAGAATCGATTCTTTTTGTTTTAAAATCACTAATATCAATATTTTTAGATTTTAAATAATTTATCGTGCCAGGCTGAGCATTTTCATAATAATGATAAATACCAGCAGAATCGAATTCAACATCTTTCAATTCTTCTTTAAACATTGTATTTTTGAGCCGATTTGCGAATGTTTCAGCAAAAGGACTTCTACAAGTATTTCCCGCACAATAGAAGAGGATACGCGTAATCTTAGACATTTTAATTTTTTCCCTACCTTACTTGATCATAAATATATGCTTTCCAAAAAAAATTTTGATTAACTTCAAAAGGATGAAAGTTGTATAATAGATCATAAGCATATGACTCGTTAATTTCTAAAGGAATGAAATATGGCTGATGACATTCAGTTTAAAGAATATGAGGAAAATATAGAAGCGCTATTCCCTCCAAAAAGTCGGTATACGTTTTTAGTTGGTGCAGGAATCTCCATGGATCCTCCTACAAATATGCCCTCTGCTAGACAAATTGTAAGAAATCTATTAGAATTATGTGCACCCCCAGAAGAAGTAGAAAATCTACTTTCCCTTGATATGTTAAGATTTGAATTAGTAGTAGAAAAAATTCAAGATATTTTTGATGAAGATTTGAAGTTCTTAGATTACCTGGAATATGTCACTGAGCCAAATATCATTCATTTATTTCTAAGTAATGCTATTACTCGAGGAAATTATGTTGTTACCACCAATTTCGACTACTTGATTGAACAAGCATTAATGCGAGTTTTAGGGGCAAATTGGCATCAAGATATTATACCAGTTATTTCAAAAGAAGATTTCATATTTTACCAAGATCCTAAAAACCTTATAAATTCAAGTAAATACCCGTTATATAAGATTCACGGATCTAAATATGATATTATTACTGGTAAGGATACAAGAGAATCTCTCATAACTACCATGAGCGCATTAGGAAAAGATCGAGAGGGAGGAGAAACTTTCGCAATTGAGCCATACAAAAAGCCTGCTGTATTTAATTTAATGAATGAACGCACATTAGTGGTTATGGGATATTCTGGAAGTGATGATTTTGATATAGGACCAGCATTAAGGGAAATGCCCTTCCTTAATCGACTCATCTGGATTGACCATTCTCAAAAGGACCAGATCGAGATTATTAAGATGAAAAAGAAAGAAAAATTGATTTTTTCAGAAAACCAATCTCATCTAGAACAATTATTAGAAGAAATTAGCTTTAGTGGCGATTTTGAGGTAATTTTGATTAAAACTAACACCAGCAAATTTATCCACACGAATTTGTGGAAAATTTTTTTACCTTATCTTCCCGTTAATGAAATCAATTTACGTGAATCAGAAAAAAAAATTCCAAAATTTTCAGAATGGGTTAAGTCTTTATATGAGGATGTGCCCTCAATCGAAAAATACAAGTTCGCATGTCAATTATTCTATTATTTGAAAGAACTTAAAGCTACTAAGAGATGTTCAGAAAAAGGAATCATGCTAGCAGAAGAAACAAACGATATAACTTCAAAATCTTATTTTCTTAATTTCTTAGGAATGATCAATCAAATAACGGGAAATTATGAGAGAGCATTAAAAAATTATGAGAATGCATTTCAAATTGATGAATCTTTAAAAGATATTGCCGGAAAAGCAACGGATCTAAATAACATCGGATCAATTTTCCTAACTTTAGGCAAATATGATGAAGCGCTTGAAAATTATTACCAAGCACTAGAAATAGTCGATGGACTGGGTGATTTATCTAGAAAAGCAGCTTGCAAGAATAATATTGGTAGGCTCCATGAGATTCGCAATGAACTCGATTTAGCTCTGAATAATTATCTTGAAGCCGTGAAAATTACTGAAGAAGTTGGTGATCTTAGCCGCAAGACTGCTCTTCTTAATAATATAGGGATGATCTACAAAAACCGTGATGAATACAACACATCACTCGAATATTATAATGAAGCATTACGCATTTCAGATCTTTTAGGAGATCTTTACGGGAAGGTTATCCTTTTGAATAATATTGGAAGAGTTTACGATGAGTACAAGAATTATGGGAAGGCACTCGAAAAGTATAACGAGGCTGTACAAATAGCCGAACAACTTGGCGATCTTTCAGAAAAAGCAGGTTCTCTTAATAATATCGGTTCCGTTTATTTAGCTCAAGGAAGCTCCGATATGGCATTGGAGAAATACCGAGAAGCACTACATATTGAAGAGCGATTAGGAGATCCATTAATGCAAGTAATTTATCTGAATAACATGGGAACGATTCATAATAATCGTGCAGAGTATGATCTAGCATTGGAAAAATATAGTAAAGCACTGAGTATTGTAGGTAATATAGGGGATCTATCAAAAAAAGCGCTTTTTTTAACAAAAATAGCGTCTATAAAAATGATTCGAGAAGAATACTGGGCAGCTCTTGAAAAATATGAAAACGCAATATTAATTTTTGAGGAACTTGGAGAATTATCCAATAAGGCAGCTAGCCTTAGCAATATAGGAAAGATTTATGAGAAATTTGGGAGTCATAATAAAGCAATTGAAGCTTATGAAGAATCATTTCAAATTGATGAAAGAATAGGGGACTCTATGGGTAAAGCAAGCGATTTATATAATCTAGGAAGACTTCATGAACTCCATGGAGAATATCGCAGAGCTTTACAAAATTTTGAAGAAAGCTCAAAAATTTTCACTCAATTAGCACAAGAACAATACGTTAATGTTATTAAGCAAAAGATAAGCACATTGAGAGAGAAAATTGGTATATCAAAATTTTAAACTGATTTTTAAAAAAAAACGTATTCTAAACTTCAATATGTAATAAAATTTTAATGTAATTATTGGTATTTTATAATATCTTTGAATTAAATTAGGGAAAAAACGTAAAATTCCATTGAGGCTTAAAACGGATTTCTTAATTATTGGAAGCGGAATTTCCGGACTTTCACTGGCATTAAATCTCTCAAAACTGATTCCAGATGAAAATCTTTTATTAATTACTAAAGAAAGCTTACATGAAAGTAGTACTTACCATGCTCAAGGGGGAATTGCATGTGCATGGAACACTAGTGATAATTTCAAGAAACATATTCAAGATACTTTAATTGCTGGAGATGGATTATGTAATGAAAACGTTGTAAGAAAGATAATAACTCAGGCTCCCGAGAGGATAAATGAATTAATAGATTTAGGCGTAGATTTTACGAGAAATGAAAATGGGGAATATGACTTAGGACAAGAGGGAGGGCATTCAGAAAGAAGAATACTTCATATAAATGATCAAACTGGGCAAAGCATTGAACAAGCACTCATAAAGAATGTAAAGAAACTAAATAACATCGAAATTAGGGAAAAATGGTGCGCAGTTAATCTCTATGTCAAGAATTTAATATGTCATGGAGCATACGTTTTAGAACAAGAAACTGAAGAAATTCACAATATTGCAGCAAAAGCTACCATTTTAGCTACAGGAGGCGCTGGAAAAATTTATTTATATACTACGAATCCGGACGTACTTTCGGGAGATGGCATAGCAATGGCTTATAGAGCAGGGGCAATGATATCTAATATGGAATTTTATCAATTTCACCCAACATGTTTGTACCATCCGTATGCAAAAGCATTCTTAATCACGGAAGCCATGAGAGGAGAAGGGGCAATCCTGAAAGACATTAGAGGAAATGAGTTCATGGAAAAATATCATCCTCAAAAAGATTTGGCTCCTCGTGATATCGTTTCAAGAGCTATTGATGCAGAATTGAAGAAATCTGGTGATGATTACGTTTATTTAGATATCGCTTCCTATAAAGATTCTAGTTTTATTAAAAACCATTTTCCTGGAGTTTATGAAAAGTGTTTAGAGTTTAATGTCGATATTACAAAAGAACCAATTCCAGTAGTTCCTGCTGCTCATTATTGTTGTGGTGGTGTAATGGCTGGAATTGATGGTACTACAGAAATAAAAAATCTCCTTGTTATTGGAGAAGCAGCATGCTCGGGTTTACATGGTGCAAATAGATTAGCTAGTAATTCCTTACTTGAAGGCTTAGTTGGTGCACATGAATGTGCAAATTATTTGTCAAAACATGTTTCTAATCAAAAAGTTAAAGGTTTCCCTGAATGGGAGCCTGGAAATGCCATTCCCTCAACTGAAGCTGTGGTGATAACACAGAATTGGGATGAGATAAGGATGTTGATGCAAAATTTTGTAGGCATCGTTAGATCAGATATGCGATTAAAAAGGGCTCTTAAAAGAATGAACATATTTTCGGAAGAGATAGATTATTACTATTGGAATTATAGGGTTGAGAAGAATCTAATAGAATTAAGAAATTTATCAATGGTGGCAGAAATTTTAATTAGATGTGCTCTATCTCGAAAAGAAAGTAGAGGAACTCATTTCAATGAAAACCATCCCGAAAAGTTAGAATTAGCAAGAAATTCATACATTAAAAGACCTTGGTAAGAATAAATAGCTTTTCATAACTATAATTTTAAATTATTACTCTCATTTATAGTGATAAGTGTAATCTTAAAGAAGCTAAGGATTAATATTGAATATTGGCAAGAATATTAGGATTGAGAGAATAATTGATCGGAAAAGCAAAAGAACAATTATCATTCCCATGGATCATGGATTAACGATGGGAACCCTTAGAGGGCTTGAAAATATCGCTGAAATGGTTGACAAAGTTGCATTAGGGGGAGCAAATGCCGTTCTCATGCATTCGGGAATGATTGGGGCGGGACACAGGCAATATGGAAAGGATATCGGCCTTATAATTCATTTATCGGGAGCAACAAACTTAGCACCTGATCCAGATCGAAAAGTTCTGGTTTGTTCAGTGGAGGGAGCCCTAAAGATGGGCGCTGATGCTGTCTCAATTCACATTAACATTGGGGCAGACGATGAACCGAAGATGCTTCAGGATGCTAGCCATATAGTGGAGCGTTCAAGAGAGTGGGGGATTCCCTTATTAGCGATGATGTATCCAAGAGGTAAAAAAATTAAAGATGAAAATGATCCCGAAGTTGTAAATATAGCGGTTAGGGCTGGGGTAGAGTTAGGAGCAGATATAATTAAAACAAATTATACCGGCAATATTGATACTTTCAAAGAAATCGTGAATGGGGTTCGACACGTTCCAGTCATTATTGCTGGTGGTCCTAAAATGAATACTAACCCAGAATTGTTTAAAATGGTTTATGATTCAATACAAGCCGGAGGTGCAGGTGTAGCTTTTGGAAGAAATGTTTTTCAATCGGAAGACCCCACAAAACTTGTTAGCGCTATTTCAAAAATCGTTCATGAGAATTATACCGTGGAAGAAGTTTTAAAAGAATTTAAGTTTGACTAAAATTTCTAACGTTTTATGCCAAATGAAAACCCAAAGAATCTACTCTCTGTTTCTAAAGAAATTGAAAGGAAAAAGAGAAAATCAAATAAAGGAAACAATAAAAGAAAAGCAACCTGCTGATAAGGAACAAGAGTTTAGAGTATTAATTTCATTTAATAGTATCCCAAACCGAGAGAAATTCGTAGCTAAATACGCAAATTTGAATATTTTGAGTAGTTTTGACATAGTTCCTTCAATAAGCTTGATTTTAACGAAAGACCAAGTAATGGAGTTAGAAAACGAAACCTTAATCACTCAAATTGAAGAAGACCAGAAACTTTATATCTCAATGTTTGATGTAATTGAGCTTTTGGAATTAAATATCTATAGGCAATCTCAGGGTTCTTTTAAAGGAAACGGAATTATCATTGGAATAATTGACAATGGAATCAATACAAGTTTTCCTTCAGTGACTAATATCATTTCTAATCAATATATCATGAGCAAAAGAAAAATTAGTGCAAGAAATGAATTCAGAAGAGAAGAGATTTCACATGGAACAATAATTGCAAGCATAATCGGGAACCAATTTCTAGATAAGGATAATAATCAAGCGGGAATTGCTCCAGCTATAAAAATTATTGATTTTGATATATCAAATTTACAAAAAGAATACTATTTTTCAGATATTTTAGAAGTATTTGATTTGATTTTAATAAACGATATTAAAATTGACATTCTTTTAATGACTTTAACAACCTCATATCCTTCTGACGGCAATGATATCTTATCAATAGCTTGTGATTTGCTAGTAGATAAGGGAATCATCATCGTATGTCCTGCTGGTAATTTTGGTCCTGAATCCCATACAATTGGAAGCCCTGGTGCCGCAAAAAAAGTCATAACAATCGGTTCTCTTTCAAAGAACCTTACCGTTTCTAATTTTAGTGGAAGGGGACCAACATTAGACGAAAGATCAAAACCAGATTTTTGTTTGCCAGGTACTAAAATAGAAATCCCCTTATCAAATGACTTGGGTGTAAGAGCTTCAGGTACAAGCCTTTCTGCTGCAATTGGCGCAGCTATTATTGCCCTAATTAAAGAATCTAATCAAAATATTTCTCATAGCGAAGTCTTGGAGGTAATAAAAGATTCTTGCATGGATTTAAATGATGATAAGGCTGCTCAAGGGAATGGCATGGTAACTGTTAAACTTATCTTTGAGAAATTAAATCTATTTCATGAAAAAGTGCTTCCGTATAATTATCTAATAAAAAGATCCCTGAAATTTTCGATAGAAATCTCTTTACTGCTATTAGTAATATGTTATTTTATTTCATTTTTTAGATTCATATGATTTATATTTTAGAGAGAGGGAATAGAAATTTTCTTAATATTTCATATAGCTTTACCAGTGCTAATTTTTGAGATTCAATATATAAAAAAATTCGAAATGAATAGATTTGCTTTAATAGTTGGTTCTTTACTTCCAGATATAGTTGACAAGCCAATCTTACTTCTCGGTTTAGGAAATGGAAGATTATTTTCTCATAATTTACTATTTATGTTAACATGCTTCTTATTTTGTTATATAATTACTAAAAGAAATCTTAAAATTTCACTTCCGTTTCTAATTGGAATGAGTTTTCATCTCTTATTAGATCTGCCTTATGTTCCATTGTTTTATCCATTCATACCATATAATTTCACGCTCATTGAAGAACCGCTGTTTTTCTGGTTCAGCGCTTTATTTACAAATCCTATAGTCATTATTACAGAAGTTATTGGGATTATTATCTTGGTCTTCATTCTGCTAACCAATAGATTGTATCATATCAAGGATATCATCAATTACTTGAAAGGACGCTCTCAAATGTTACAATGATTTTTTAAGATTTTATATATTTTAATAATCAAAATTACTCGTTTAATAATCCGGATGTGAAATATTTAATAGATAACTCATTTATTTTTTAAATAGCATCATGAATCAAAATAAATTGCTTCATGTAATTATAGACAATAGGGAACAAAAGCTTAAAGCAATACTAGATAAAAAAAAAGATAAGATAACCTATGACCTCAAGCAATTAGACATCGCTGATGTTGTGATATCTAATGAGGTTGCCATTGAGAGAAAAGAAGGATTTGATTTTGTATCATCCATAATGGATAACCGTTTATTTGAACAGCTACTCCGATTAAAAGACACGTATGAATATCCAATTTTAATATTAGAAGGATTAAATGATGAAGTGATTGAGAATACTGGCATGAATATATCATCCGTTTATGGAGCTCTTTCTTTTATTTCATATAAATTAGGAATTTCAGTTATTCCGACTAGAAACTTAGAGGATACCGCAATTGTTATTGAGAGAATAGCATATCGAGAGCAAGTGAAAGACTCCGAGCCAATTCTTTCGAGGAAGGCTCCCAAAGAAATGTCTAAAAAAGAAAGAAGGTCTTTTATTATAGAAGGCTTGGTCGATATAGGTCCTAAAAAGGCTAAAGCATTAATAGATAAGTATAAAACACCATACCAAGTGTTTAAAGCGATAAAACGCACAAAAATCTTATATACGAAAACAGGACGAATGAAAGGAATAAAGGGTCCATTGGAGGATTTAGCTGGATTTGGACCTAAATTTGTCGAAAAGAATCAAAAGATTCTATTTGGAAAAAAGAAAAAAAGCCCACAAAAAAAGATTAATGATGTATATTAATCACGTGTTTGTTAAAATAAATTAAATTATAAATTTCAAGAGTTTAATCGAAAATGGTTGATATTAGCAATATAAAAAACATTATTGTTGTTGGAGCAGGGATAATGGGGCATGGAATTGCCCAAGTGTCATTAATGGCAGGTTATGATGTCACCTTAGTTGATATTAAAGATGAATTTCTTGATAATGGAGCTGCCAAAATTGAAGAAGGGCTTAAAAAACTTGAAGCAAAAGGGACATTAGGAGAAGGCATAACTGCCTCAAATCTTATGGGAAAATTAAAGAAAACTATTGATCTAGCATCTGCAGTTAAAGATGCGGATTTTGTTCTTGAAGCAGTAGTAGAAAATATGGATGTTAAAAAAAATGTGTGTAACACGGTCATGAAAAATTCACCTTCTCACTGTATTTTTGCCTCAAATACATCAACATTTAAAATAACTGAAATTGCAGAAGATTCAAAAAGACCCGAACAAGTTATTGGGATGCAT
>CAYZTE010000062.1:0-11863 GCA_964481225.1 uncultured archaeon
TTCTTGTAAGTTAGAATTTACAGATTTAGATTTCCTTTTTTTAACATTAGTTAATTTATCTCTTTATGGAATTTGTTCCGGTATTCCATATATTCACAAACTTTTGCTAAAGCATTAATTGGACGATCCCATAATTTAAAAAGTAATGCTCCATTTTCTCTGAGTCTCTTAGACCAAGGGCTATTAAAATTCATGGGATTAATATATAATATTGGTATTGAATATTTCTGAGAATTGCACATGGTGGGTTGAAGTAGTTTTTGGGCTAATTTATCTATAATCTCTTCGGGTTGATGCTGAAATTCAGCATATTTAGCAATTTTATCATATTTAAGATATTCATCCAAGACCTCCTGGAATCCAACCACTCCATATTGAATTATTGCGTCTATTTCTCCTGATTTCATCAATATTTCAGGTAGAGTGACATAAAAGTATGGTAAGTCCATATCAAATGTGCAATCTACCGGATTCTTAAAACTCGCGGTAATAGGTAAGACGCTTTTTAATTCATTTTGAAGAGACTCTGATAGTTCTGGTACAATTAAACCATGTTTCTCTGCGTTATTTGCAATCATTGCCCCTGGTCCGCCTGAATTCGTTATAATCCCGAGTCGTTTTCCTTTTGGCAAGATACTTCTTGAAAAAATGAGTGCAATATCTAAAAATTCTTGGACATAATCTGTTTTAATTATACCTACTTCTTTAAAAACGCCTTCATATATTTTAGAATTACCAGCAAGGGATCCTGTATGACTTTGTAATGCACGATTACCCGCGGTAGAGCCCCCTACATAAATCGCAATAATAGGTTTTTTTAGCGTAATCTCTTTTGCTAATTCTAAGAATTTTTTCCCCTTTTTTATCTCTTCAAGGTATAACCCAATTATTTCTGTATATTCATCATCTTTATAATACTCTAAACAATCTACTATATCGATATTTGCTTCATTTCCAACAGATAAAGATCTACTCAACCCTAATTCTAAATTTTCAGGATCATACCAAATGTGGCATGAAAGGGTACCACTTTGCGATGCAATTGAAAATTTACTTCTTTTGAGAATCTCCCAAATAAAGATATTAAAGGATTTATTTTCTTGTTCTTCCCCAAACCAATTATTAAAAACGCCCAAACAATTAGGACCAATAAACCTGATTCCATATTCTTTTGCTATGTCGTTGATTTCTTCTGTGAGTGTGTTTTTGCGATCCCCAACTAATTCACGAAAACCTCCAGAAATTAAAACTATCCTTTTCACTCCTTTTTCTCCACATTCCCCAAATATTTGAGGAACAACTTTAGCTGGGAGGACAACTACTACAAGATCAGGAATCTCAGGCACGTCAGCAATGGATTTATAAGCTTGAAATCCCATTACTGATTCTAATTTTAGGTGTATTGGAAATACTTTCCCGTCATATCCAGACTTAATTAAATTCATTATTTGAAGGCCAGCTAAAGAATTGCCTTTATTGTTGGCTCCATAAAGAGCAACACTTTTTGGGTTTAAAAATCCATGTAGAAAGTGAGTCTCATTCATAAATATTCACTTATATCAAAAAATATTGCATGATTTTAAAACTCACATGCGAAGATACAAATATTTATTTGGTTTGATGATATTGCTTCTTAATGTAAAAGAATTATAAAAAAAATTTCTTCTCTATCTATATTATAAAAGTAAAAAGTTCAATTTCTTTTAAGTTAAACATTTAAACTTAGAGATAGAAAAAAAAATAATGTTATTAGATTATTTATTCTTCTTCCGGTTCTTTTTTTGTTATTTTTTCTTTAATTTTATCCCAACTTTTTTCAATTGCTTTTTCAACTGCTTTATCTGCTAATTTTTTAAGGATATCATTATCCAACTGAGGCTCAATTTGTTCCATTATCTTTTCTTGGATTATTCCTTTAATCTCATCTTCAACCATTTCGCCAATAGATGCATCCTCACTCATTTGGTCTGAAATGGTGTCAACTAATTCCTTAATTTTTCCTAACATTTCAGGATCTAAGCCTTTTGGGATTTCAGGTTTTTTAACTTTAGGTACTTTGAATGGTGACACTCAATTTCACCTTTTAAATGCTTTAAATTTTTAAATTTAGATTTATGCAAAAATTATTTGTTAATAATGCATAAGAAAGTTTTCATATTTAAATGTAAAATATTATGAGAAATAGAGCCATTTTTGAAGAGATTGTTAAAGATTTTATAGCATTATATTTTTAATTTAAAAAGAATTCAAAAGATTAAAGAATTTGCTAAAAGGAAGAAACTTATTATTCTAAATCAAAACTCTATTAATCCTTTATTTGCCAATATACTTAAAGAATGGAAGGGTAAAAAAATAATATAGATTAATAATTATCACATGAATTTTAATATTTGAAAAGATTATTTAAAATAATTAATTCTAAAACAAGGTTCATGAACATGAGTGAAGAAGGAGAAGAAAAAGAAAATTTCATGGAAAAAATTAATACTGCATTCGTTGATTTCGTTGGTTCGGTTTTCGGAGATTCTGGAAAAGAATTTGTTGAAGAGACTCAAGAAAAAATCAAGGATTTTTCATCAGATGCAATAAAGAAGTTCATGGAGTTTTCTGATTCTGTTATTGAAAATTTAAACCTCCAAGAAAACGAACAGGTCATAAAGACTCGCGATAGCGTAGAAGATTTACTAAAACAGGCAGGTCTTCTTAAAGAAGAAGAGGAAGAAGAAGAGTTTTAAGATAAAATTTGAACACCAGATCTAATCTTTTTTTTATTTATTTTTAAGAAATCTATTTCTACAACAAGAAACTTAACAATTTAAATAAATAAGGTTATAAAACCTTAGCATTTCTTAAAAAAGATTTAACTTCTTCTAATGTAGCATTAAATAATTCAGAGATGACGGTTAAAGATATTTCTTCTCCCATTCCCATATCTTTATAATCCTGAAATAATTTTATCCATGTCTCTTTTTGTGTATATTTTTCTGGATGTTCTTTTTGGACGTGTTGCCAATAGGGGTGCTGTAATTCAATGCCACAATATGGACAGAAACGAGATTCTTCTTCCTCAGTCATACCAATAACCACTTATCTTTTTTAAAGTAAATATTTTTTATTGAATAATTTTAATAAACCAATATTAGTATAAAAAATTTTTAATTTCTAAGGAGTAAAATATACTCTAAAACACTAAAAAGTTGGAAAATTTTTTTTGATTTTTTAATGATTTAAATTTCCCATTTTTTCTTTAATTCTAAAGCTGTTAGTTTTCTTATTTAATCAATAGCAAAAATTACATGCTTATAACATTGCTTTTCCCAAACTTAATTGGTTTGGTACTCATTAACCGAATTTAAATCATTAAAGCCTGTCCCGCATAATTCTTGACAAGCCACCGACCCAAATTCCTTCTCAAAATAATGTACGAATCGACTTGCTTTTTGATATGTTTTCAGGTGATCCCTAAATTTAAGCTTTTCACGCCCTCCAATTATTATTCCTACTGCCGCACAACCTCCACATACAGCTCCACAAGGTTCTTTCCATTCTTTCATCGATTTGAAACCGCCAAAACCACCTGCAAGAGGAATAACAAGATTATTGAAATAAAATGCCTCAATTTCTGGAATTTCAAGTATACTAATGATGTTTGTAAGTACGAGAGAAGCACAATTGATTTCACCTTCCAATTTTGGTAGGGCCTTCTCTAAATATTTGATTCTTTCATCAAATCGGGTATTGATATTTTTATTAACCATTTTTAATCATGAAACTTTAATTTTTGGTTTAAAATTATATATTAATAACGATTTTAATTTCTTAGTAACAGTTTTAGCAAATTAATATACTAAAGCAAATTCAGAGTTTAAATTGACTATTCGAGATTGGCTTTACGAAATTGGCTTTGTATTCCGAGGATTTGTTCTTATTAGTCACATTTTTAAAAAATTACCAGTTCAAAAGAATCATGGAATTTCAGAAGATCTCAGGGGAGCTTTTGTATCCGCGATAAATGCTTTTGCACAAACCGCTTTCAGTAAGAGTGCTTTAGAATATTTAGAATCAGGGAATATTTTGTTTATTTTTAAAATGGATGAAATTAAATCATTAGATAATGATTTGAAAGAAACTATTATTTTATATGGGTTAGCAGATAAATCTAAAAAGAAATCTGATAAACTTGTAAAAAAATTTTTTGAAAAAACTGATCCAATGCTGCAATTATTCATTCAAAAATATAGAAATTCGAATTTTACGGAATTAAATCAATTCGAACCTTTTAAAGATATAATGCAAGAATTCTTTATTAAAAAAACTCAATAATGGTTAATCAACAAGACTCCAACCTTTTGGTTTTGCGCGAGAATATTGAATTTTTCCTTGTTCTTTTAAATTATTAATTTCTTTTTCAACTATATTGGTAGCAAAACCTTTTTCTATTATAGCATTCACGAATTTAGATTTAGTTGCCACTATTTCTTTCTGCTTCAAATAATCTATAATAACTTCTGTTAACGATTTACCTGGAGCAGCTTTTTCTACTGGTGTAGTTTCTTCAATTTCACTAGTGAACGCTGCTCTTAATTTCTCTTTATCCGTTTTTACTTGCTCTTCTATTACCATGTGCTTAACAGAAACTTTTGGTTCTTCAATAGGTGGTTCAACTTCAGCTTTTGCCTCTAGTTCTTCACCTGGTGCGCTCCAAACTGGATAGGTTACTTTTTCATATATTATCGATTTTTGAGTCCTGATTCGTTCTAATTCCTCAAATATTTCATCATTAGAATATCCTAAATCTTTTAATTCCTTCATTAAATCTTTCATGTGTCCCTTATCTTTTAAAATTTTGAAAATATATTCACTTATGTTTGTAGGAACCTCTTCCAATTTAGCTTCTTCTTCAATTAACTTCTTCTTTTTACTTGTCTGAATTTCTGGAATTAGAATCTTTTGAGCTATGTTAAGGGACTGTTTTTGACCCCATTCAAAATCAGTGACATTTCTAATGGTACGATCGTAGCCACCAAAAACAATGTGTCTTTGGGATTCTTTCCCTAATGTAGTACAAATATGCTTAATAGATGTAGAAACTTTTGTTTTCCACTTTAATTCTATATCCTTGGAATCCAATGACGGATTGTGAAATACTTTTAATGACCCATCAGAACATCCGGCAACAATTTCTTTTGCATTGTCGCCATCGATATCCTCAATTAATAGAGCGATAGGGCGTCCCTCATCTGTTTCAATTTCTTTAACAGGTTCTCCCTCACTGTTAAGGATAATGATGGTAGAATCATCAGTGCTTAAGATTATATCATTAAATCCATCATTAGTGACATCACCGACTTTAATATCATTAATTTGACTAAAAAAATTCCGTTGCCAAATTATATCAGGCACGTTATCCATAATTCGTATTAATTGAAGCAAACCATTTTTAGTGCCAACCAATAATCCATAAATAGGAACTTCTTCATCTGGTAATTTCAGAAAGCCTAATGTACAAGTTGTAACCCATGAGTCATAATATAATACAAACTTTGGATTTTTGGCTTCGATATTATCAAATATTTTAATTGTTTTATCCTCACTGCCGAATATCAATTCAATGTTCCCATCTCTAGTAAAATCACCTGCGATACAACAAGTTACCCTCTTGGTGGATTTGTATCTCATTAATCCGACGAACCTTTTTTTTTCTGGATTTAATTTCATAACCATAAAATTTCCATCACCGGCTCCCACCAGTACTTCATCGCAGCCATCTCCATCTAGATCAATAGGAAAACTGCATCGACACCATCCATCGAAACTTCTATCATCAACAATGTTCATTTCTTCATCCATTAAATATAATGTTTTATCATGCCCTCCAAAAACCAAGAAATTTTTTTCGTGGCATTTTAAAATTGAGCATGTCAAAACGGCATCTGGACATTCAAACATCCAATTTAAATGGTAACGTTTTCTTATCATTGTTTCTCAAGACTATTTATAGTTATGAGAATTAATTATCATAATTAAATTAAATTACATTGTTTATCCATTTAATAATTATCCCAATGACTATTAAACTATTATTGTAAGTATAAAAATAAAAAAAATAAAAAATAAAATTTTGGATTTTAGAGAGCTAATTGGGCTTCTGATGGACTATATGCGCCTGTACCAGTAATCTCATACGAAATTTCTAATTTGTCTCCTATTTCTAATGTATCAATAGTCCACTTTAATGTATCAGCTCCAACTTCATCAGTGACTTTTGGTGTCATTGAATATGTTCCGTATTCAAATTTATCAGGTACTTTATCAAGTAAAATGAGGTCGTAAAGTTTCGATTCACCGATATTTTCAAGACTTAGTATGATTCTGTAATTTCCCAGATCTCCTATGGGGACAACTTCTTTTCCTATTCTGAACTTCCTTCTAATATGGAGAGCTTCAATTGTAGGAACTTCTGGTCTAAATTCTAACTCTTGGCTTACTGGAAACGTATTTGCAAAATAGATGATTTCAGAATCAAAAGTGGAGTCTCGAACTGGATTTACACAATGAAGAGGATACTCAAATTCAATCGTAGAATCAGGTTTGAACGTTCCAGTACTTGTGTCTATAAGATTAGTAAGAGCAACTTTAAATACGTTAGCGTCAAAACTAACTGCCTGTGAAGAGACTTCTACCTCATCGCCATCCCAAATCATTTTTATTTCATTAGCTTTGGGAGGTTGATATTCGTCAGTGAAATATTGCTGTGCAACGGTGATTTCATTTAGCGGAGCAGAACCATTATTAGCCATTTTGAGTGTTGCAGTGATATCTTGAGCCTTGTAAGTTGGAGTTTCTGTTTTATCATATTTCATATCTCCAGTAATGCTAGCTATCTCTAAGATAACATCAGAGATTGCAATAGTTCCATTTACAATAGTTTGAAAATCTGGCATCACTCTAAATTCTAATTTCTTCCTAAAAGTTGGATAATCTTCACTTTCATACTGCCACTTAACTGAATGCCATTGTGCTCGACTAGGTAATAACGGAACATCATTTGGGTCTATATCTACGAATTTTGTCTTCTCATCTTCTGGTGAATAAACATCAGCATTGAAAAGTTGAATGATAAATTCCGAAGAATTATCAAAAATCAATTTATTGTCCCAAATATTTGGTTCTTCATCCCTTTCTTCCGTATCGATATAAAATTTATTACGAGTATATGCATCAAACTTATCAATAGCTAAACCTTCAGCAAAAGAAGAGCCAGCTTGATATGTAACATTCATAGGTCCAGTTCTTCTTCTTGTAATATCGGTTACCGTTA
Source organism: uncultured archaeon (assembly GCA_964481225.1). GTDB lineage: Archaea > Asgardarchaeota > Lokiarchaeia > Sigyniarchaeales > SOKP01 > Loki-b32. The sequence continues at coordinate 7,322 of CAYZTE010000062.1, forward strand.
TGTTGCAAGTAATTTTCAGTAAAACGGTATATTCAGGTGGTAATTTATCGATAGTCCAAATTATCTTATCACCCTCAACTTCAGCCCTTCCTTCTGATGTTTCTCGAATCACTGGATTTGTAAATTCATCAGGTATGGTTTTAACTACTTTGATATTAGAAACAGGTTTATCAAACATGCTCCTTAGTGCTATAGCGAAAGTTATAGTATTCTCTCTATCAATTGAAATTCCAAAAGTCTCTAATCCCGCTTCAACCGCGGTTCCACCGTCTTCCCAAGTTTCACCTTCATCCTCTTCCTCTTCCTCCTCTTCTTCTTCTTCCTCAATTTCAGTTACTTTTGCTGGTTTTGTATTTGAAGTTTTTGCGGAGACTTTACTAGTTTTATCTTTTATTTTTAATAACTCAGTTTCAATATCATGGATATTTAGTATATCATCCGCAGTAGTGCGTGTACTTATGAATTCTTTAACCAACAATAGATTTTTAACATCTTTTTTTAGTTTGAATTCTCTAGATTCAACATTATCGGGTGCTGATGTTCCTAATTCTCTTATCGAAATTTCACTTGATTTTAGATCAGTACTTCCAATATTTGTAAGTGCAACATCAATATCCCATAATCTATCTTCAGTACTTGGATTTTCTATGCTAATTTTTCCACCAAAGTTAAAGGATTCAACATTTACATCGTGATCTTGTTCTACCTCCACATTTTCAACTATTTTTACCAAAGCCAATAAACCTTCTCGATTACGATCCTTCAATATTATCGCACCTTCAAGTTTTCCCGTATCCTCATCATATGTTTCTATCACCGGTGTAGCTGTATCCCTATCAATCAATTCTACTCGCCCTGCATCCTTATCTTTTCTCTTCAATGCTTCAGCAACTAATTCTTCTTCAGCTTCAGCTGCATCCCATCCCATTCGGCGCTCTGGTCTTTCTCTCTTCTTCTTATCTTTTTTTCCCATTATTCATTACCAAGTTTTTAATTTATTTTTAATAGATTCAATATTATTTACGAGTTAATATAAGTTAACCGATAAAATAAATTCAATTACAATCTTTAAAAAATTTTTCAATTAACGATAGTACTATTGAGAAGTAATAGTTAAATATATTGCGGGAATTTTTATTTGTATCAATATTTTGTATGCTTTCTTTCATTTTCACTTAGCTTTTTTGGAAGAACATTAAATTCATAAAATTAAGGGTGAATACTCTTTAGCTTAATCCACAAACAGGGCAAACCTTGATTAGGCCATTTAATATTCCACTTATTTTGATCTTTTTCTGATTTTTTTACATAAATACTCATTGATTTATGAGTTTTAATTATTGAATTCTCTTTTTAGAAATTAAAATTAAGATTAAATCATTTACATTGCAGCCAGTTTGACCAGTAATTATTTCACTTTGAAGTATCTTAAAAAAATTGTTTGAATCATTTTCATCCAAAAACTTTCTTAAATCTAATCTTTTATCTAATATTTGATTCAACACAAAATTATCAACTAAAGCGCCCATTGCCTTGCTATTTCCCTCCATCCCGTCAAGGTTGGCTCCAATAATTAAAAAATCGTAATCAAATTCAATCCCTTTTATATAATTAAGAAAACTTAATGACATTTCTTGATTTCTACCCCCTACACCTTTTCCTTGAATGGTTACCGTTAATTCACCAGTCCCAATTAAAGCTAAATTGTATTTTTCCTCCTTTTTAAAATTCTCTTCAATTTTTTTAGATATTATAGAATATAATGATTCTCCAAATTCTTTTGCTTCCCCGGCAATTTCATTTGAGAAATAATCAACCTTAAAGTCTTTTTCAGACAAAAAGGATGTAATCTCAAGAACAGCAGATTTTACACTCCCAATTAAATAATTATGAACATTTTTAAAGCAACTATCATTAGGTTTTGGAGTTTCTAACTCTTTATTCGATAATCCTCTTTCCAGATGGTTTTTAACTGAACTAGGAATCCTTTCAAGAAGAACATATTTTTTTAAAATATTTATTGCATCTTCAAAAGTAGTTGAATCTGGTACAGTAGGTCCAGAAGCAATTGAATCTAAATTATCTCCTACAACATCTGAAATGATCAATGAAATTAACTTAGCACGACTTGAATAATATAATTTTCTCACCAGATTACCTCCTTTAAAGTCTGACAGATGCTTCCTGATGGCGTTTATCTCGTGTATTGATGCTCCAGAAGCTAAAAGTAAAGAATTAACATCTTGTAAATCTTTAAGGGTTATGCCTTGTTTTGGTAACGGCAATAAAGCAGACCCACCTCCAGAAATCAGACAAAAAATTAAATCACGTTCATGCGAGTTTTCTATGATTTGCATCATTGATCTTGTTCCATTTAATCCACTTTCATCTGGAATGGGGTGAGAAGCAATATTAATTGAAATTTTACTCTGTTTGAATTCTTCAAGTTTTTCTATTTCTTGAGGTATGTTGATAATCCCTTTATAATCAATACCATCTAAACTTGACAAAAGTTTTTCAAGTGTAAATGCCATTTCAGCAGTTGCTTTACCGCCCCCTATAATGTAAATCTTTTTAAATTTCCTTAAATCATATTCATCATTTTTAATGATTAAAGTGTGATTTTTTTTCTTTATTGATTTACTTATCAAATTTTTAGGTTTAACAGCGAAAATTGCTTTTTCAAGCGCTTTAAGTCCAATTTTTCTTAAGTATGATTGATTCTTATCCAAATCTTTAATTATAAGTTGAGAAGTATTTTTAATTTCCAATTATAACACATCAGTATTCAAATAATTCAAAATTATTATCAAAACTCTTACCTAGAATCAAAGTTAATTGCCTTTTTTATTTGACGATTTCAATCATCAATCTCCTTTAATTTCTAACAGATAATACTTATCGGTTTTATATATTATTTATATAAAATTTATTACTTATTGAACTATTTACATCTTTAACACCGAATTATATTTTATTCTCTATTAATAAATAATTTTTGATGTAAAATGGCTGAAATTCCTTATGATATTGCAATTATCGGAGCGGGACCTGGAGGATATCATGCAGCAATAAGAGCTGCGCAATATGGTGCTAAAGTTGCTTTAATTGAAAAAGATAAATTAGGGGGAACATGTTTAAATGTTGGTTGCATCCCCACGAAAACTTTACACGCATCAGCACAACTAATTCAAAAAATTAAAGATTTCGAAGATTTTGGACTTGAAATAAAAGATTATGAACTTAATTTTAAAAAAGCTGTAGAAAGGAAAAATAAGGTTGTTCAGGAATTAGTTAATGGTATTACTACTTTAGAAAAAGCTTGGAAAAATGATATTTTTTATGGACATGGCAAAATTGATGGAGGAAACATTAATTCAGGATTTGAAATCTCAATCCAGGGTAAAGAAAATAAAACAATTAATGCAAAAAGGGTTATATTAGCTACTGGTTCTGCCCCTGCTTTAATTCCTGCTTTTAATATCGATCATGAAAGAATATTGACTAGTGATGATATTTTAGAACCAAATTTTACCATTGTACCTAAAAGATTATTAATTATTGGAGCCGGTCTAATTGGGTGCGAGTTTGCTAATATATTTGCATCATTTGGAAGTAAGGTTATTATGTTGGAGTATCTTCCTTCGCCAATAGCTACAGAAGAACCCATGATTGTTAAAGAACTTCTAAAGAAATTTCAACAACTAAAAATTGAAATCCACACCTCTCAAAATATCTTATCTGTCGAAAATGTAGGTTCGGGAGTAAAAGCCATAACAGTTTCTACTTCTGTCCCAAAAGATCAAATCGAAAGTGCAGAGAAATTCGCTTTTGAAGCAGATTTATGTTTAGTTTCCATTGGTAGAGAGAAGGAATCTAAAAATTTAGGATTAGAAGGACTAGGAATTGAAACTGTCCGAGGGGCAATAAAATGCAATCCTAATACTTTAAAAACTTCTATAAAGGGTATTTATGCGATAGGTGATGTAACTGGAGGTTTGATGCTTGCTCATGTAGCATATTATGAAGCTGATATTGCAGTAGCCAATGCTTTAGATAGTATTGGAGGCTTTCCAGTCAAACAGATGAAAACTGACTATAGCGTTGTCCCAGCAACTATTTTTACATCTCCCAATATCGGTTCTGTTGGACTTAGAAGAAAAGCTGCAAAAGATCGTGGAATAGATGTATTGATGGGACAATTTCCTTATAAATCTCTCGGAAAAGCTAAGTGCATGGGAGAAACTGAAGAAGAAGGCTTTCTTATGGTTTTAGCTGATAAAAATACCAATAAAATAATTGGTGCTTCCTGTGTTGGCGTTGAGGCTTCAGAATTAATCGCAGAACTTGCATTAGCAATGCAAAATAGTTTATCAATTTACAATATTACTGAAACAATTCATTCTCATCCTACTATATCAGAGATGGTTAAAGAAGCAACGGAAGCCGTGGTAGGTAAAGCCATTCATAAAAAAGGGCGTCCAATTCATCATTAAATTTTTTCACCTCTTTTTTAATACTAGCATACGATTCTTGCATACA
>CAYZTE010000063.1:0-11454 GCA_964481225.1 uncultured archaeon
GGTTGTTTTTCCCGCACCTGTTTCTCCGACAATTGCTAAAGTAGTCCCGGGATCTATTTTAAAATTCACGTCTTCTAATACGTATCCTTTTGATTGCTCATGCTGAATTAGTTTTTTCTGCTCATTAATCGCATCCTTAACTATTTGTGGAAAGTCTTGAAAAAGTTCGTCGGGAATAGACATGCTTGCAAGCATTCGAGCAAGAGATAGAGGGGATGGCGTTTTCATTCCTCCTCCCATCATTCCTCCTCCTCCATCCATTCCCCCTCCACCAGATTGCATTACACTTGATTTACCGCTTAACATTTTTCCTAAATTTTTAGCCATCATTGAAATAAACTCAGGACTCATAGGCATCATCCCACCCATTCCTCTAGCAGACATTCCATGCATAGATGGTTTTTCCATTGTTAGAGTCTTTATTCCCTGATCTTTTGCAGGTTTTTTGTCGAAAGAAGTTTCATATTCTGGGTGATTTTTCGCCATTTCTGTATTTGGTACTGCAAAGTGGAATTCTGATAGGATATTATCAATTTTTTGAGGAATATCATCAGGGATACTCCCCATTAAGTTCATGAATAGTTTCTGCCGAATATTAGCTGGAATTTTCATCATGTTTTTTAGCATAAATGAAGAATAAGGTTCAGGGAACGCCTTTATAGCATCAAAAGCTCTTTTCATCATTGGATTTTGTTGCATCATCTCTTCCATCATATTCATTTGTGGTGTTGGAACTTCTTCACTTTTCCTCTCTTCATCTCCTCCATTCTCAAAAATGTATCCAAAACTTACATCTTTAAACTCCAATTCTCCATTAATCCCCGAGAGACTTTCAGGATTTTCTGGATCAGGGATTTCTACTCCTTCTTTTAATAGAGAATAAATTCTATCTGTAGCTGCTAAAGCGGCTTCTATAATTTGCTGAACCTGCATTAAACTCATGAAAGGGCGAAAGAATTGAGCCAAAATGCTAATAAAAGCAGCCAAAACGCCTACAGAAACTGTGACGCCCAGGATAGATACATTACCTAAGACCGCAAGCCCTCCTATAAAAATAACACTTGCCGTAATTATTGAAGTGACAAAACCTATTAAAGGAAAGAATACAGACATTATTCTTCTTACTCTTAACATAATTCTATAATTTTCTGTATTAGCTTCATCAAATTCAGATATTGCCTTCTTTTCTTGCCCAAAAGATTGTACCACTTTAGCTCCTGCAATATTCTCTTGTACAGAAGTAGTAACTTTGCTAATACTTTCTCTTGTCTTTTTAAATACGCCAGTAATAACTTTTTTAAATACTCTTAGCATTACTACAAATATTGGAAATATAACTAAACTTATAGTAGCAAGAAGGGGATTGAGAATATACATTATAATTACTGTAAGTACAATTGATAAAAAACCACTAATGATCATTACAAATTGCCCTCCTACTAATTGATTCAGTTGATCAATATCATTTGTAGTAATTGAAATTATATCTCCAGAAGGGTGTTGATCAAAATAAGTCATAGACATATCCTGTAATTTAAAAAATAAATCATTTCTTATTTTAAAAACAACGTTCTGAGATACTTTCGCCATCCCATATTGTGAAACATATGTGGAAATTGCCATAAAAAACATCAAGGATAAATAAAATATGCTCACGTTAAGAACGAACTGAGTGTTTTGAGCTACAATACCATTATCAATAATAAATGCTATGATTATTGGACTTATTGATATTATACTTGTACCCATTAGCAATAAAATAAGGAATAGTATAAACGAACCTCGAAAAGGTTTTAGATATGAAAATAGAAATTTCCATAATTTTTTCCTAGGGTTATCCAATTTTTTATTGTCTTCACCAAACAAAAACCGTCCATGGCCTCCCGCCCTAGGTTGTCGAATTTCTTTCTCAGGTTCTTCCTTATTATTTTGTTCTTTTACACTCAATTTTAGATTCCTCCTTTTATTGTCATTTTCTTAACTCCTGTCTTTGTTTTCTGCTTATGAAACAGAGTCTCGTAGATTTGTTTATATAAAACATTTTCTTCAAACAATTCTTGGTGTGTTCCATATCCTACAACTCGTCCTTTATCTAAAACTAATATTCTATCCGCATTTCGGATAGTAGAAATACGTTGGGTAATGATAAATGTAGTAGTATCTTTCATTATTCTTTCCAAGGCATTTTGGATCTTGAATTCTGTCTCAACATCTACAGAACTCGTTGAATCATCAAAAATTAATACATTTGGTTTTGTAATAAGAGCACGGGCAATGGAAAGGCGCTGTTTTTGCCCCCCAGATAAGCGAGTTCCCCTTTCTCCTACAATACTATCATATCCCTCCGTAAGAGACGTAATAAAATCGTGTAAGTTCGCAATCTTAGCCGCTTCTTCAATTTCTTCTTGAGTAGCGTTTTCTACCCCAAAAGCAATATTTTCTCCAATGCTTTTATTAAAGAGAAATGTTTCTTGGGATACTATGCCAATATTTTTCCGTAAATCCTTTAATAAATATTTTTTTATGTTAATATCATCAATTTTTATCATCCCAGAATTAATTTCGTAAAAGCGGGGTAATAAATTAATTATAGTTGATTTACCAGACCCAGTTGTGCCGATAATTGCTAATTTTTTTCCAGCAGGAATTTCAAAAGTAATATCTTTTAAAACTCTATGTTCAGATGTATAACCAAAAGTGACATTTTCGAATTTCACGTCTCCTTTCATAGATTCAATAGAGATTGCATCAGGTAAATCCTTTACATCAGGAGTAGATTCTAAAACTTCCCTAATACGTGTAAGTGCAGCATCTGCTTGAACATACATCATCATGATTTGACCCCACATGACTAATGGGAAGAGCATAATCCCAAGATAACCTTGAAATGATACTAAGGTGTCCAACTGTATTTGTCCTTGGATAACCATATTTCCACCTAAATATAGCAGGAAAATCATTGTGATACCAATTATAATATAATTTAAAGGCATGTATAACGAATTTAACTTAGCTGTTCGTACGCTAGCTTTGAAAAATCTCTTGTTATTAGTTGCAAACTTTCTACGTTCTTTATTTTGGTTGCTGAACATACGCACAACTTGAGCTCCAATAATATTTTCACGTATTGTATTTGTTAATTCTCCGAAGCTTTCTCTGGTCTCATAGTAAATAGGTCTCATCTTTTTTGCTAATATTAACGATGTTAAAAGCGAAATTGGCATTATAGTGATAAAAATCAAAGCTAATTGGAAATTTAAGAAAACTGAAGCAAAAATTACTCCAATTAATTGAATCGTTCCCTGAAGACCTAGAGCGAAACCCATTCCAAAAATCATTTGAGTTTCTTCAACATCTGAAGTTGCTCGAGCAATTAATTGCCCCGTCTCTGTTTTATCAAAGTAAGAAAAAGATTGACGATAAATAGCATTATTAATATCTGCACGTAGATGATAGGCTGCAGCAGATGCTACAACAGCTCCTTGAAGTCTTCCGGCTCTATTTGCTAAGAAACTCAATAAGGCAAACAGTAAAACAAGAATAAAATAAAACCATAAACTAAATCCTGTTAAAGATATTGGGGCTACTAAGCCACCTACTATTCTCCCTATGAAAATAGGAGTCATTAGTGCAAACACAGTTGCCAGAATCTGATAACCCGCAGAAGTCCAGAATTCTTTATTGGATTTAAGCCAATACCTAAATATCATTCTAACTGATCCCATTTAATTGAGCATCTCTTTTTTTATTTTTTCGATTATTTTTTCATTTTAATTCATTCTGAAAGTTCGCTAATTTTTTTTTCTCCTTTCGGATTTTTTCAAGCACAGTAATTAAGTCTGATTCCATCCTCGATAGGATCTTGATTTTCTTTTCATTTGAGATATCTTTCTGAATGACATGTTCTACTGGACTGCTCCAAACTTTAAAAGTTGCCTCTTTTAGGAATGTTTCATGATCAAAATTGCCGTTTGCTGAGGGAAATCTTTCTTTAATAAATTCAAAATATTTTCCAAGGTTTTCCCTAAGATCACCAAGTCTTGTTTCTCCTTGTTTAGACAGAAAAAATAGGTGTTTAGGTCTTCCCGTTATAACACTAATATCATCTTCTTTAATGAGATCTCCTTTTTCTTCTAATTTTTTCATCATTCGATATATCTTCGAGTGCGGAATCTCTCCATACTGCTTTAAATCATAATAAGTAAGACCATTTGGATAATTTTTAATTGTGTTAAATATAAATAATGTAGCTAACTCACGCATGAAGTTTCCAAAAAAATTAAAATGTTTTGGCCACATTAGTCTTATTACCGTAAGAAGAAATATTTTTTTTCAGAATGAAATATATATAAAATCTGAAATTTCGCCTTTTATTTAATTTTTTTCATTTTGAAATATTCACTTTTGCTGTGTCTTCGCTTATAGAGAAAATATGTTAAAACCAGAAAGATACTTATAAAAATCAACATTCCTATAAACGCACTAATAAATGATGGTGTAATCCATTGTACAAATGTTATAGTTTCTCCTGCACCTGGAGGTTGTATGTTCATTTCAGTGTATCTAGGATTTGGCATCGCCAAACTAGCTGTTATGATGAATTAAACAAAACAATTCATATTTGAAAAAAAAATATCTATTTATTAATTGATAGTAAATAAAATGTCTCCGCTGTACAAGATTTTGGCATCTTCAAATTTAACACCAAATAATTCTATCATAACTGAATCAACGTTATGAACTAATCAGTACGAAATTAATAAAAAAAATATTTTTAAAAATCATTAAGACTCATCTATTTTTTCATAGCATTAGTAACAACCATCTCATCACTAATTATCTGCCAAGTTCTCCATCCATTTTCAACTTTTTCTTTAGCCTCTTTGATAAATTTCAAGTACCCAATTTCACGGCATTTCTTCAAATTATTAATAGTATCCTTGTTGTATCGAGTGCAAATCATTTTGGTCCATTGACCTTTATCAGTTAGAGGTATTGAACTCTCTTTAATATGAGGGCATGGAGTTTCTGATTCTGGATTATAATCATCACATTCAGCACAAGTCCAATATTTTTTAGATTTTACACATTTTGCTATGCCACACATAGATGATGGGGGGCCTTGATTAATGAAACACCCAGGGCAAGTACCTCTTTTGCCCATTTTGACAAATTTTTTCAGCATTTTTAAGGTGGTTTTTATTTCTTTTGCACTGAAACCAAAACCAATACCAACGTCTAAAAAGTTGAAGCCTTCCCAAATATCTAGAAGAATTTTTGCTGATTTAATTCCCTCTCCAAGATGAGTATCGCAACCTAAGCAAAGAATTCCGCAAGGAGATAGAATTCCTCGATCTTCTTCTTTTACCTCTTCCAAATTTAAACTCAAATAAGTTTCACCTATTAAATTACCAAATTAATGCTTATATTAATTTCTTAGAAATATGATTAATTCATCAATTATTACAAGTAATTAACAATTCTAAAAATAAATTACTTAATACTTAAACTATAATATTTTTTTTAACCATGAACTAAATATTATAAGGTGATAAAATAATGACAGATGTATATATTGTTGATATTGAACAAGGAATACAATCAGCTGTTGAAGAAATATTTTCACACTTAGAAAAATCTGGTTCTATATTAAAAAGTTCCAAAGAAGTTTATATTAAAGTGAATGGTATTGATTTTAAGAAACATACATACACATCCCCAGAAGTGTTAGAAGCTGTAATTCTTTATTTAAAAGAAATAGGAGCAGATGTTAATGTAATGGAAAACTCCACACAGGCAAATTTTACTAGGATTGTTTTTGCTATTAATGGTTATAAAGAAGTGTGTGAAAAAACGGGAGCAAAAATTATATACTTAGATGAAGAGGATACAGAAACATTTGAATTTAGAGGCAAACCTTCAGCAAACGAAGATCCTGAAGGATATAATTTGATGACGTTCAGATTACCAAAAACAGTTGTAAAAATTATGAAAAACAGAGATTCAGTAACATATATTAATGTTCCAAAACTTAAAACCCATTCCATGGCAGTGGTTACATTGGGCATTAAAAATCAATGGGGATTTCCTCAACACGCTGACCGTGGAAAAGATCATAATTATAATTTACATTCAAAATTAGTAGAAGTATACGAATTGATAAAACCAGATATAACTCTCATAGATGGGACTGAAGGAACTATTTATGGTCATTATCCCATTACAGCATGGGAAGATAAAGTTATAATCCCCTTTAATATTTTGATTGGTGGTAGAGATACTTTAGCAGTTGATGTCGTAGGGGCAAGAATATTTGGCTTGAAAATTGATGAAATTCCACATTTAAAATTAGCATATGAACGAGGGCTAGGAGAAGGTGATTTAAGTAAAATTAATGTTGTTGGAAAGGATTTGGAAGAATATAAAGAAGTATACGATTGGAATTTGCTTCAAAAATTTCCTGAAAATGTTAAGATTGTGAAAGGTAAAGATTTATTATGTAGAGAAGGATGTCAGAACAATCCATTAACAGTATTACAAAGCTTTGCTTTTGATTATCCAGAAAAGTTTAAAGGGGGTTGGTTTATAGTAATGGGAAAAGGACATGATGATGATTTAATCGAACAATTGAAATCAGAAGGTTATACTAAGGGTTTAGTCGCAGGTTATTGTGCTATAGACGAAATTGGAAAAGAACTTAGAAAAGAATTCGGTAGAAGAAATGTATTTTTTTCAGGTGACTGTAATAATCTAGCTGAAACTGTTACTGCTGAACTTAAATTAGCAAGTATGAGTGCTTTAGATATAACGCCTTTATCATTTGAGGAAGCAATGAAGTATCTTCAAGAAGCTCAAAAACAAGGCACTACGGCATTAATTACTACAGCATTTTAAAATAAAATTATTTTTTTATCCAATAAAATAAATAAATTTTTTTAAAGAATAAAACAAATAAAATTATTGTGAATTTAAATTCAATTTATTCTGAAATTAAGCAACTTTTATCAATCCCTGACGAACGTTTTGATTTGGAACAAAATATTAATTATTATTATAGAAGAGAGCCAGAAGAAAATAAACTCGAAATTGTAGGAGATATTTTAGGCTTTATTAATAAATTTTCCATGTTTAATGATATCAAACCTTTCATGAACTCTTTATATACATGTGTAAATAACACATTAGGGATAAAATTAGATTCTATATATGACTTTGAGGAATTGTTAATAAAGAACTCAATCATGCATTTTATACAAGAATACATTAATTATGCAAAAATTAACCAGAAGGAACAAGTTCAAAATTTATTAGCAGAATCTCTTGAAAAACTTGAAATCCAGCCTTTAATTATGAATCTTTGCCTATTACTCAAGCCAATGTATCATGACCAAGAATATCTTAATAATTTAAATGGTTTTAAAGAAGTAGAAGTTTCCTATAATTTAACTAATAATATTGAAATTCAGCTTAAAACTGAAATAGATAAATGGCTTAAATCTCAAGATATCAACTTAGATCAACAAGAGAAATTAAAAGAAAGTTTAAGACTCGAGTTTGATGAATTAATTTTAAAATATAATATAATGAAGGATTCGGAGAAATACAATAAATTACTTGTAGAAGTAGAAGAGATGCTTACAATGCAATTAACAGTTATTAGCCTAATGGATCACATTCAAGATGATTCATTTGAGCCTATTCCTATAAAATAAATATGAAAAGATTGAAAAATCTATAACGAATATTGTTATATATCCATTACCTCAAAATTTATTTTATATTTTAAAACTAAAAATAATTAAATACCAAATTTACTATTATATTTACATAAATTTAATTAACCTTCTGAAAGTGAGAATAATGGGTGAGAATGAAAAAGTTTTGACGAGTGAAGAAATAGAGAAACAAAAGAAACTTGTAGAAGATCTTTATAAGAAAGAAAAAGAAGAAAGAAATGCTTATTTAAAGAGCATAGAACATGAAAGGAAGAAGTCATTTGAGGAAGGCAAAGAACAAATTTCTGATTTAATTGATGAAAAGGCATTTCGAATCGATCGCCAAAAAGAAACTTCTACACAATTGAAAGATTTACATCCTGATTTGGAAAGTGCTGCTGAAAAAATTGAACGGTTAGTTGAAGAGAGAGCTTTTCTAATTGAAAAACGACGAGAGTTAGATGAGCAACGGAAGGAATTACATCCTGATATGGAAGGTACTGCTGAAAAAATAGAAAAGTCTGTTAAAGAGAAGGCTTTTATGATTGATAGACAGAAAGATAGCGCAGCTCAACGAGTTGAATTACACCCTGATATTGAGGGAACTGCAGAAAAGATTGAAAGATCCGTAGGAGAGAAGGCATTCAGAATTGAAAAGCAACGTGAATTGGATGAACAACGGAAGGAATTACACCCTGACATTGAAAAAACTGGAGAGATAATTGAAAAATCCATAGGAGAGAAGGTATTTAGAATAGAAAAGCAACGTGAATTGGATGAGCAACGGAAGGAATTACACCCTAACATTGAAAAAGCAGGAGAGATAATCGAAAAAGCCATAGGAGAGAAGGCGTTTAGAATAGAAAAGCAACGTGAGTTGGATGAACAACGTATTGGATTGCATCCCGACATTGAAGGCACTAGAGAAAAAATTGAAAAATCAATTGGTGAAAAAGCATTTCGAGTTGAAAAGAAACGCGAATTAGATGAACAGAGGAGGATCTTACACCCTGACCTTGAAGGCACCGCAGAAAAAATAGAGAAATTAGTGGAAGAGAAGGCTTTTATGATTAATAGACAAAAAGATAGCGCAGCTCAACGAGTTGAATTACACCCTGATATAGAGGGAACAGCAGAGAAGATAGAAAAATCCGTAGGAGAAAAGGCATTCAGAATTGAAAAACAACGTGAATTGGATGAACAACGGAAAGAATTACACACTGACATTGAAAAAACAGGAGAGATCATTGAAAAATCCATAGGAGAAAAGGCATTTAGAATAGAAAAACAACGTGAATTGGATGAACAACGAAAGGAATTACATCCTGACATTGAAAAAACAGGAGAAATTATTGAAAGATCCATAGAAAAGCAAGTAAAAAAAATCGAAGAGCAACGTGAAATTGATGAAAAACGAATTGATATTAAGACTGATGCTAAACACATTGTAGAAAAATTTGAATCTAAAGTTGAAAAAATTAAAAAAGATGAAACAAAAGAAGATTAAATTAAATAATGCTAAACTCGGATGTTAAATCTAAATAATGAATTTAAATTCATTCCTTCTAATTTTTTTTTATAACTTAAAATACCTGGATCTATTGCCCCATTAAAATTATTTATATGGCTTTTGAATCTAATGTAAAAATCTTGTAATACTTCTCTCACAATACCTCTTTCTATTTGAAGATTGGTTTTTTTCGTAATAGCAATTACCAATAGACGACCTTCTCTTTCATATAATATCCTCGTGTCTTTAAAATTTATCTCTTGAAGTTCTTCATTAACACCTTCTTTTAACTCGTTAATAAACAGATTTATTGCGTTTAAAAAACTACATATTAGGTCGTCCCTTAAAAAACTCAATTTATCTGAAAATCTATTGCTAACAAGTAAGGCTCCAGTTTCATAATCCATAAAGTAAATTGCATGAAATCTACATTCTTGAGAATTAACTTTATCTAAAGTAAATCCAAAATTACTGTTCTTTCTATTGATATGGTTCTGAAAAGTCATTCTTAATTCTCAAAAAAACCGTTAGATTATGAAATTTTGAATAAATGAAAATACTAAATTAGGAACAATTAAATTAAATATAAAATATAAATAATATCTCAGTAATATTCGAATTATATCAGCAAAAAACAACAAAATTTTAAAGAAAAAGAGATCCTTAAATGAATCCCATGTATCTTCAAAAGAAAACTATTTAAAATTTGTAAAAAAAATAAAAATAAAAATAAAAATAAAAATAATAAAAATTTATATAATTTCACTCAAATATTACCTTTAATTACTCAAGGAGTTTTTGATGATTATGGAAGCTAGCAATACCGTCCAAAAAAATAAAATTTCTATTGGTTTGATTATTACCAATGATGATATGAATAAAAATCCTATTTTCCCTTCTGAAATTAAGCAAGAAATTCTTGATTCGCCCTATTACTTGTTAATTTTCATTTCGCGAGAAGATGTAGTTAAAATTAGTTGCTTTCCAACAAAAAATAGAAACATCAAAAAGATTCTCATAAAATTAAAGGAATTTTCGCCCGATCTCGTGAAAGGGATATCCAATGTTTTAAACGAACTTAATTTGAGTAAAGCTATTTTACATACTACTGGATTATGCTATGAAATGGAAAAGTGTTTTTATGAGACATATCTAATTGGAGATGTAATAGATTTCGGTGAATTATCTGTCAATAAAATTAAAGATAAATTCATGGCTGTAGCTAAAGTATTAAACGTTCTTGTTGAAGATATTCCCTCTTTAGTATAGATATATTATCTCTTTTTATAATAATTTCTTTTTTATTAAAGTACAAGCATGTGGCAATCCTTTAGAAAAGATAATTGTGATTTTATGAATGACAAAAAAGCCCCTCCACCCCCAATCCTCCCACCTTCATTCAAAATGAAGGAAAATTTTTGCCTTTTACATAAAGGTGATATTCAAGGTGAAATTTACACTTGCCCCGCATGCAAAACAAAATATTGCATGGAATGCGCAAAGAAGGCAAGACATGAAGGAAAACTATGCGTGAAATGTAAACAATTGATTTTAATGTGATTGTTTCATTATTAATGCTTTTTATTCTTCCACCCGCTTAATTGATGAAAGAGATCGCCAAGCTTTCCAAAAGATCAACCACAATACTATGAAAATGAGTAACGCTGTGGCAAAGGTATACCCCCCTATAAAAAGATCAATCATGAACAAGAAGGGGATCCCAGCAATCGCAAATCCAAACATGTAACCATACCCCCAATATCTATTTTTTAATGCAACGATGATCCCGGGAATTATCGTAGTAAAAATTACTGTTAAATATGACCAGATTTCCATTGAATCTTTAATAATTAACATGTTCACCCAAGATACGACAAAACCTATTATCAACCAGATTACCGTGCCAATGCTAAATTTAAATTCCGGCTCTGGTCTACCTACTGTTTGTTCTTTTTTTTTACTGGACATGGTTGAAATTAAATTTTATATTTCCTCAATACTAATGCTAAATAATTCATAATATAATTACTACATTAAAATAAATTACTCTTGATAACCATTAATATTATCGAATTGGATTAAAACTCTGTTAATAATATAATAATTGCTCTTGTATCTCAACTTTTCTTTAATTCGTGTTTGATATAAATAAATACTTATCAAGATTATAGAATTAATTTATATACTTCAAATCATATACTTACCTTAAGATGAAAATTTAAATTTCTG
>CAYZTE010000064.1:0-11454 GCA_964481225.1 uncultured archaeon
TTTCTTTACAAAAATTTAAATATTAATAAATAGATTAATTTTTGTTTCTAACTTTAGAAATCCAAGTCTTGAAATTATATATAAACTAAAATGAGGTGATTTGTATGGTTTTAATCGTATCTCAAACTTGGTATCCAGCTTCACAGGCAGCGAATGCTGGTAAAGTGTATCTAGAGGCATTGAAAAAATATCCTGATGATCGAGCGTTAGGAAAACCAATATTAAGATCTGGTGTAAAAATGGAAAAAGAGGGCATACATGGGATAAGTGTTTATTCTGTTAAGGAAGGGAAATTCAAAGAATCGATGGATCTCGCAGTGAATAGAATGCTTATGTTTGGTAGCGCAATCGAGGGTATCAAAATGTCAATAGATACGTATTATGATTTAACTGAAGCAATGCCTTTTGTGGGGCTTACAGCTCCAGAAGACTAAACACTTTTTTACAGGAATAAAATCTTTAATTATCTTTTTTTTTTGACTAAAATCTATAATAAGGTATCAAGCCCCTTTTTTCTATTTCAATTATGATAAAAATATAAAGATTTAAAAACAAAAACATTAAATTATTACTCGCAACGAAATCTAATTTATAATTAAAATTATTAAAAGAGGTAATAAATATGGTATATATAGTTGTAAAATCATGGTACCCGAGTCATAAAGCGGAAGAAGTAGAGGAGAGATATATGGAAATGCTACAAAAATATCCTCCAGATACTTCTTTAGCAGAACAAGTAGTCCCACTCGCGGGAAGGGCAACTAAAGAAGGAATAGAAGTTATGGCTATCTCACTGGTCAAAGAAGGTAAATTTGATGAGGCTCTTGCTCGTATTGGTGGCGCTATTTCAATGTTCGCTAATATTGAGGGATATGAATATTCGGTTACTGTTTGGGTAACGTTTCAAGAAGCTCAAGCAATGGGAGAATGAAAGACACTATTTTAGCCGCAATATTGTGTAACAATTCAAATCTTATTTTTTTTTATAAAAAAATTTTTTTAATGAATTTATTTATTTTTTCTGTAGCTTGTTGACTTTCAGGCGCTTCAAATGCTACAAACACATGAATCAAATCTTCCCAAACATCTAATTCCACATCAACATCAGCAGCTTTAGCATTTTCCGCTAAATGAATAGAATCATCATATAAAATTTCTGAAGTTCCAAGATCCTAAATAAATTGAATATTAAAATCAATAGAAATTGTTAAATTTTATTTTTCTTAGAAATTTTAAATAATAAGACAAAAGAATATAATTTTGCCATAATTATTGTGTATTAGGGATGTTGTTCCCAGTTTAGACTAATTATAAGAGAGAAAGGTATTGAAATTTGACTACATTGATGAAAACCGCGAGGAACGGAAATACTAACAAAATTATGGAGATTGTTGCTAAAAATGAGCAGGTTGATCTAGAATTTATTAGACTTGGGATTGAGAAAGGAAGAATTATAATTCCCAAATCAAATAGGAGAGAATTAAGAAACCCTATAGGAATTGGTAAAGGATTGTTAGTGAAAATTAATGCTAATGTTGGTTCTTCGAAAACTGTATGCGATATTGATGAAGAAGTAGAAAAAGCTAAAATAGCAGTCCAATATGGAGCAGATACAGTAATGGATCTTAGTACTGGTGTTACTGAATCAGATATTCAATCCATTCGGAAGCAAATTCTTAAAGAAGTTAATGTTCCTATAGGTACAGTCCCTATTTATCAGACAGCTTTAAGAGCTATTGAGAACAAGGGTGCAATTATACATATGGATGAAGATGATATGTTCAATGTCATAGAAGAACAAGCAAAAGAAGGAGTAGATTTTTTTACTATTCACGTTGGTGTCACGAAAGAAATCATCAATTATTTAATTGATCATCCTCGGACAATGGGTATAGTTTCGAGAGGAGGAACTTTCTTGGCATCCTGGATTTTAGAACATGAAATGGAAAATCCTTTCAATAGTAGATACGATTACTTACTTGAAATGGCAAAAGAATTTGACTTTACTCTTTCTCTTGGAGATGGTTTAAGACCTGGTAGTATTTTTGATTCGACTGACTATGCTCAAATACAAGAATTGCTTGAAATTTCAAAATTAGTAAAGAAAGCTTGGAAAGCAGATGTTCAAGTCATGGTTGAAGGGCCTGGTCATATCCCTGCTAATGAGATAGAAAGAAATATTAAGATGCAGAAATCACTATGCGATGAGGCACCTTTCTATGTCTTAGGACCGCTTGTTACGGATATAGCACCTGGTTATGATGATATTGTTAGTGCGATTGGTGGTACTATTGCTGGCTTAGCTGGTGCTGATTATTTATGTTACGTAACTCCTTCAGAACACTTGGGCTTACCAACAAGAGAGGAAGTTAAAAGAGGAGTTATTGCTTCTAAAATTGCTGCACATGCGGTAAATATCGCTAGATATGGTAATAGAGTCTCAACTTGGGATTATAAAATGGATGTTGCTAGAAAGAATTTAGATTGGGAAGAAATGATTAACCAATCAATTGATCCCGATTTAGCTAGAAAGGTCCATTATAGGAATGGTCATAACATAGATGAAGATGTCTGCTCGATGTGCGGAGAATTATGTGCAATTAAGTTGTTAAAAGACGCATTAGAAAAGAAATCATCCAAGAAAAATATTTAATCAATATGGTTGGAATTAAATAGAAATAAACAAATAAACTATTTCTATAAAAGTTTAATAGTTCAATCCTAATAATTAACATTATATATTCATATAGTTGATTTTATTTCAAATTACAAAATATGGAGAATTATATGAAAAAAGTTCTAACTATAGCAGGTTCAGATTCTGGTGGCGGAGCAGGTATTCAAGCAGACTTAAAGACTTTTTTCGCACGTGGAGTCTATGGAATGAGTGCTATTACTGCCCTTACTGCACAAAATACTCTAGGCGTCCAAGGCATATTTGAAATAGATCCTGAATTTGTTAAGAAACAAATTGATTCAGTAATGTCTGATATTGGTGCTGATGCTTGGAAAACAGGGATGCTATCAAACGCAACCATTATTCAAGTGGTTGCTGATAGAGCACGTCATTATGAGATGAAAACGCTTATAGTAGATCCAGTGATGGTCGCTAAAGGGGGAGATCCATTATTAAAATCAGAAGCCATTGACAGCTTAGTATCAGAATTAATCCCGTTAACGTATATCATTACTCCAAACATACACGAAGCCCAAGTATTATCTGGAATTAAAATTACAGATTTAGAATTAGCTAGAGAAGCAGCGAATAATATATTTAAAATGGGGGCTAAAAATGTTATTATTAAGGGAGGGCATATATCTGAGGAAGGAGATGCCATAGATTTATTATATAATGGGCGTTTTTTTACTGAGTTCCATGCGCCTCGTGTACAGACTCAAAATACACACGGTACAGGATGCACTTTTGCTTCTGCTATAGCTGCTGAAATAGCCAAAGGGAATGATGTGAAGAAAGCAGTTCACATTGCGAAGGCTTATTTAACTGAAGCGCTTAAAAAAGCGGATGATCTTAATATAGGAAGGGGATACGGTCCAACAGATCATTCACAAGGACTCATTGTAGAAGTCGATCTAAGCATTATAAAAATGAAACAACTTTCAAAATAAAAAACAAAAATCTATTCCTTTACACGATCGTAAGCCCATTTTGCTTTATTATGAAGTCCAAGTTTTTCATAGGCTTTCCCAAGATAAAGAAATCCATCAGGATAATCATACTTAATTTTAACTAATTTAAATAAGAAATTGATTGCTAAATCGTACCTTCCTTTTAAATAATTCGTCTTTCCAAGTAAAAAGAGAATTTTTATGTTTTTTTCACCAATATTGCTTTCATCATATAAATCCATTAACTTCTCTAGGGCTTCATCATATTTTTTTTCTTCAATTAAATTCTCAACACTCTCAGTAAGTTTGAGAAGCACGATTTTATTTGCCAATTTTTCCACTTTTTTCATGTCTTCCTTTCTTTTTTCCTCCTCTAGCGCGTCCAGCTTTTCTTTTTCTTTTTGCTCCATGAAATCCTTAAATTGGTCGATGAGATTCTGTGGATATGGTTCACTGCATAATGGACAATTTTGTGAATTGAGTAACCATTCGGCTAAACAATTATAGTGAATGGGGTGTCCATTACTACACGTGAAAAAAGAATCACTGCTTTCATTTATCTGTAAATGGCAAACTATACAAGAAGGCATGATTGATCTATTACTAGCTTCTTAATTGAATGTTTTTATCATTCATAGGTTTATATAATAATTTAAAAAAACTAAGCATTTTTAAGAATATCTTTTTAGTAACCGATTTAATAAATAATAAAAATACCTATTTTTATTATAAGGATAAGATCACTTTTATCCCTAAAAATTTGAACAAAGGTAGAAAATCTTTGTCAATAAATAGAACAAAACTTTTTACAGAGCTTTTTAGCCAATTCTTAGAAATTAATAAGGATATTGAAGCAGTTATAGTGTCGGATCAACAAGGATTAATTATTGCGGGTCAAAAAAGAAGCAGTGTCGATATGGAAATTGTTTCAGTATTAACATCAATAATAAATCCTATTTTAGAAAGAATTCGGGACGAATTTGCATTTAGAGAGTTTGGTACTGCAAGTTTTGATACAGAATTTTATCGGCTGTTATTTATATCATTAGATGAACGCCGAACTCTGAGTTTAGTATTAAATAATTTAGCGTCTGTTGATAAAGCCAGTCCATATGCATATCTTCTAGCAGAAAAATCAGTACAGGTTCTTAACGCGGAAGAAGGAGATACCATCCAATTTACAATTCCTAATTTTGAATATGAAACAGATGCATCAGCATTATCAGAGAGATTAAAAAATCAGATCTATCAGATGAGATTAGATGAAGGAGCTCTTTATAGATTTAAATTCGTGATTATTGGTGCTCATGAAGTAGGGAAAACCTCATTAGTTAGGAGATTTGTAGAAAACAAATTTTCTCATGATTATAGGGCTACAATAGGTTTGAACATATTATCTCATTCGATGGAATTCTTTAGTAGTAGTGTTGTTTACTCGCTCTGGGACGTCGGTGCTCAAGCTTATTTCAAGCGATTTCGTCAAACGTATTATTTAGGTGCTCAAGCAGCGTTTATTGTTTTTGATCTAACGAACCCAAAATCTTTTGAAAGTATCAAAACTTGGTATGAAGAATTAGAGGATTTTATTGGGGGAAGAGAAATCCCCATAATTATTATTGGAAATAAGACAGATTTAGTTGATCAAAGAGTTATAGATTATCAAGATGGAGTTCAATTAGTAAATGAATTATCTAAAAAACCAAATATTAAAATTTCTTATATTGAAACCAGTGCTTTAACAGGAGAAAATGTTGAGGATGCATTTACGTTAATTGCATATCATTACATAACAAAGAGCAAAGAAGAAGAAGAAGACAGACTCAAAAAAGATTTATTAAACGAACTTGAACTCATTTTAGAGATGAAAAAAGAAAAAGTCGACAACTTGGAATCAGCACTAACTTTAACAATCATTTCAGAAAATGAATTTTGGAGTCCAGGTCTGCAAATTCTTACGGAAATAAATAGCTTAAGCAAATGCGAAAGGATTAAAGATGCAAAAGACGAAAAATTCTATAAATTTTCAAATGGATTGGTATTAAAGAATTTTCTTTATAATAATTTTGAGGTCTCCGATTCGGATGGTGTATTTTGCATTTTTGATTCTCGAGATAAAGAACATGTAGATCCAGTATGGAAAGATGTTGTCGTAAAAATAATTAATGACATTGAGGAAAATAAAGTTGTATTAATTGGAATTAGAGTTTCTGAAAAAAGCGATTGGTCAAGTATTATGGAAGAATTCAATGTCAATGAGATACTGGAGCGGAAAGTGGTATCTCTGTTGTTTTTCAAGATAGGAGTAGAATATCGATTAGAAATCTATGATCAACTTAAAGTCATGTTAAACACAATAAAATATGTTTAATTATTTTCACGCTCTCAAAATTGTTTTTAGAAAATCGATAAGAATAATAACAACAATCACTATTATATTGTTAAGAATAAATTCATTTGGATGAATCTAGATAGGGGTAGAAAGTTCCTTGGTATTACGTAAAAATAAGCTCTTTCGCGAATTGTTTAATAAGTTTTTAGAAATTAATATTGAAGTTGAAGCTGTAATTGTATCTGATCAAGAAGGTTTGGTTATTGCCGGGGAAAAACGAAGGGATATTGACCTGGAATTGGTCTCTGTTTTAACATCAATAATCAATCCTGTGTTAGAACGGATGCGTAATGAATTTGCATTTAAAAAATTTGGCACAGCTAGCTTTGATACAGAGGATCATCGTTTATTATTCATCTCTGTTGATGAGGAAAGAATTTTGAGCTTAGTCTTGGAAAGCCTTGCTTCGGTTGAAAATATTTCGCCATATGGCCTTTTTCTTGCGGAAAAAACGGCCCAGATTCTTACAGCTGGAGAAGATGATGTGATTCAAATTTCGGTGCCTAATTTTGAATACGAGTCTGAAAATGTTCAAAGATTAAAAAACCAATTATATCAGATGGATTTGGGCAGACAGGCAGAATATCGCTTCAAATTCGTTATTTTAGGTGATCATGAGGTTGGTAAGACTTCTATAATTAGAAGGTTTGTTGAAAATACTTTTTCAGAAGATTATCGCGCCACAATTGGATTAAATATTTTATCTCATACATTCGAATTTTTTGGGAATGAAATTGGTGTGACTTTATATGATTTAGGGGCACAAAAATTTTTTAAGCGTTTTCGAAAGACTTATTACTCAGGAGCTCAAGCAGCATTTTTAGTTTTCGATTTAACAAATCGCGAATCTTTAGATAATATTGAAAATTGGTATAAAGAATTAAGAGAGTTTGTGCCTGATGAGGATGTTCCAATTGTAATTGTTGGCAATAAATCTGATTTAACTGAAGATAAACAAGTGTTTTATCAGCAAGGTGTAAAATTAGCGAATAAATTATCTGAGAATGAAAAAATTAAACTCTCATATATTGAAACAAGTGCCTTGACAGGAGAGAACGTTGAAGATGCGTTCAATTTAATTTCTTATCATTATGTAATGAAAAGTAAAGAAATTGAGGATGAGCGACGCAGTGGAATCCTTCTTGAAAGAATTGAATCAATATTAAAGAAAAAAATTGTATTGACTTTATCATTTATTACAGAAAATACAATGTGGAGTCCTGGGCTACAAATCATGACTGATATAAAAAAGTTAGGTAAAAGTTCATTGATAAGGGATTATGAGGATGAACAAGTGTTTCAATATGCTAATGGATTAATACTAAAACAGCATAAATATTCCGCTATTGATGATCTATCTAGTTCAGATGGAGCGTTTTGTATTTTTGATTCTAGAGACAGGGAACATGTAGATCCTCACTGGAAGGAAATTATTATTAAAGCTATTGATAACTTAAAAGAAAATGGTGTATTACTAATTGGAATCAGAGCATCAGAAAGCAGTAATTGGTCGAAGATAATTGAAAATTTAAATGTTGATGACTTGCTAAATGAAAAAGTAGTAGATCTCTTCTTTTTTAGAATAGGATCTGATTTCCGGTTGGATATATTTGAGCAATTGAAATCAATGCTTTCTGATATTGATGATAAATATAAATAAAAAATTTTTTCTTTTTCCTATTAGGATGTAAGAAATTTATAGAAATTGATCCCACTCTTCAATGAGAACTTTTAATGAATCAATTTCTATCTTGTCTTTGACTTTACTTAGCCTTTCTTTACTTTTTGCTATTTGTTCTTTTATGTAATCTTTGATTTTATCAAAATCCATATCCTTTTCATTCAATACTTTAAGAAGTTGATCACATATAGACATCCTCATTAGATACAAATCATACGCTTCTTTTGATAAGTTTGCAATCAAATTTGGATGATACATATTTTTTATTTTAAATATCTTCTCTTCAATAGTCTTGATGGATAATATATCCTTAAAATCATCCAAATCCATTATTTTTTGACAACTCTTCTCTTTAAAAAAATTAAAGCTATAAAGAATGTAAATTTATAATATTTTTTTAAGTTTAAAAATTCATAACATTAGAACTAACATTTTATGTTTAAGGGGTGATATATAATTCAATTTGGAGTTATTCTTCATTTAACTGCTCCTTATGCCAATTGGAATATCTTTTTGAACATTGCTCACGTAGCTGAGGAACTTGGATTTGACTCTATTTGGGTAACTGATCATGTTATTTCTCCTAAAGGGCGTTCACACGGTTTAGAAGCCTGGACTATTTTTTCAGCGTTGGCAACGGCTACAAAAAAAATCAGGTTAGGCACTTATGTGCTTTGCAACCAATTCAGGAATCCATCATTGCTAGCAAAAATGGTTTCTACATTAGATCACGTTTCTAAAGGGCGTGTAGATCTTGGTATTGGTGCTGGATGGTTTAAACCTGAACATATTTCTTTTGGGTTTAATTGGAATAAACACTCTATTAGAGTTGAACGCCTTAGAGAATCTATTTTGCTCATGAAACAACTTTGGATAGAAGATAATGTAACTTTTAATGGGCATTACTATAGAACCGTAAATGCAACTCTAGAACCAAAACCAATGCAAAAACCTCATCCTCCAATCTGGATTGGGGGGAAATCGCAAGCAATTAAGCAATTAGCTGCAGAAGAGGGAAATGGTTGGATTCCAGTTTTGCTTTCTCCTGAAGAATTTTCTAAAGCTCTTATCGAAATTAAAAACCAAATGAAACTAAAGGAAAAAGATTTCAATCTATTACAGGTTGCATTTGGTGGGGCGGCATATACTCTTATTACGGATAATAAAGAATTTGCTCAAGAACAATTAAAAAAAATATCACAATATAGGAACACACCTTCAAATAAACTGAATTGCTTGATAGGAGATATTGCATTTTGTAAGGAAAGAATCTTACAGTATCAAGAGGTTGGAGTACACCATATTGTAACTGGGTTCTTAGATTTTCCAGAATTGACCACTATGAAGCTCTTTGCTAATTCCATAATTCCTGAATTTAAATAAACAAAAAATTTTTTATTATCCATTAAATGTTATGCTTAGTTCATATTAAAACAAAATTGGTAATTAAAGTGAATATAATTATCAAAACTGTATCCCCTGATCTTCTTGATGATTTTCTATACTATTTCGATAACATCGCTTTTTCTGATAATCCTGATTGGGCAACATGTTATTGCCATTTTTATCATTTTGCAGGGACAAATAAACAATTTTTCCAAAGAACAGGGGAAGAAAACAGGAAAGTTTCAAAAGAATTGATTCTTTCTGGACAAATGAATGGTTTTCTTGCATATTCAGATAATAAACCTGTTGGATGGTGTAATGTTAATTCAAGAGAGAATTTTGCAAAAATACTGTATGAAGATGATTCGCCTGATTCTCAACAAAAGCAAATAGCTGGGATTGTTTGCTTTATAATTGGTCATACGCACAGAAGGCAAGGAATTGCTCGACAGCTTTTAAAACATACGATTTCAAGTCTTAAAGAAAAGGGGTATGATATTATTGAATCTTACCCTCGCAAAGGAGACTTGTCTGATGCTCACAGTTATCGTGGACCAATCTCATTATATAATTCAGAAGGATTCACAATCTATAAGGAATTCAAAGATTTTTATGTAATGCGTAAAAATCTATGAGAATACATAATAATTTATTCAAGATGTGAGAAAAAAGTTCTTAAAGTCTGACATTTAGAAAAGATTTACAAAATAGAATTACATTTTTTTATTTTTCATAAATTTGGCTAAAATTCAATACTCTATTATTTGAACGGCTCGTGGATTTTGAAATTAAAAAAGATCTCAGATCTAATAGCTCAGAACTATATTTGTTGGCGTTCTTCTCAGACATCGCAATTTTGTCGTTTGGATGAAATTATTAACCCAAACATATTGTATCGAAAATCTACCGTAATCCTTATATATTTGAAATAAGTAATATAACTTAAAGAAGTTTCTTGAAAAAATTCAACAAAAAAAATATATTTTAAAATTAAAAAGTGGAGGAATAAAAAAATGGCAAAAAAAGTTTTTGCATGGAGTCCAGTACGAAAATTGATGAAGGACAATGGTGCTGAAATGGTTGCTCGAGATGCTGTCGATGCTTTAATTGATTACTTAGAAAAATTAGCAAAAGGCATGACAAATAAAGCTCTTGAAATGACCCGTCACGCTGGCAGGAAGAAATTGACTCTCGAAGATATGGACTTGGCAATGAAAATAGTCTAAATTATACTAAATATTTCCATTCTTCAAAATTTTTTATTTTTTTTTCTTTTTATTTAATTTATTTGGATGGTTTGAGAATAATTTTTAAATGAGGTAGAATCATTAAGATATCTTAGTTTCCAATTCAATTATTAGAGGGAAAAAAACGTGCCTATATTAGATAGATCAAAAATTCGTCCTGAGATTCTTAAGCTTATGGATGAAAATCAAAAAATTCAAATGAAGGGTGCTTTAGAATTTCTTAAACTTGAAGAAAATAAAGGAATTAATCTATTAAACTATATGCAAAGAATAACAGAAGGAAACGAGAAATTTTTTCAAGCACTATCTAAAAAAGAAGGAACTATTGAAGATTTTTATGGTTTTTTCACTGATGAAGAAATAAATTTATTAGCAAGATTGTTCCGATTTGCAGTTGATTATGTTACTGATATTCAATTAGAACAATATCCCATTCCAGAAGATGTGAAAATAAATGAAATAGATGCTGGAGGTGTTCCTGCAGAATGGCAAATAGTACCAGGGGCAATGGATGATAAAGTTATTTTATATTTACATGGTGGCGGTTATGTATTAATGTCTCCAAAAACACATAGGTTATTAACAATTGAAATTGCGAAAATCACTAAGATGCGCGTGTTAAGCGTTGATTACCGTCTTGCACCTGAGCATCCTTATCCAGCACCTTTAGAAGACTCTGTTAAAGCTTACCACTGGCTAATATCACAGGGTTGTAAAGCAGAAAATATAATTATTGCAGGAGATTCTGCAGGAGGGCATCTGACACTAACTACTTTAATAAAATTGCGAGATGAAGGATCTCCATTACCTGCAGGGGCTGTAGCATTATCTCCAGCCACCGATTATACGGACAATAGTAAGACAGTGTATGAAAATGCAAAAACAGATCCAATATTAGCTGATATAGGGATTTTTTGGTGGTTAACAGCTTTTCTCGCAGGAGCAGAACTTAATGATCCATTGATTTCACCTGTGACTGCAGATCTAAAAGGTTTACCTCCAATCCTCATACAAGTTAGTACAACTGAAATGTTACATGATCATTCCACGCGTTTTGTTGAACGAGCTAAATCAGCAGGTGTAAATGCTACATTACAAGAATGGGATGATACCATCCATGTTTT